>NZ_JBGVFE010000028.1:0-15024 GCF_045120835.1 Methanobrevibacter sp. | reverse complement strand
ACTACAATCCAACCAGGATTTTCTGCTTCATAGATTTTTGCAAGATCTGTTGGACGTTTCCCTTGCCAATTCGTATTGCTTCCTGATGTATAGTTAACAACTCTTAAGTCAGAATCTTTTAAATTTACATTAGGTTCTAACCAATATGATTTATGATCAGCAAGTTTCCCGGCTTCAATAATACGCTTGTTATATGTTGTAATAGTAGTTTGATTTAATGTAGCTACACCAGCAACATCTGTACTTACAATATCAGTATATGATTTAATTGTTTCACTATCAAACTTTACAGTTGGTTTAGCACTTACTGTCATAACAACAGATATACTAATTAATAATACAAAAATGAATAAAGATTTTATAAAACTTTTCATCTTCTTTTTCCTTTCTTTTTATTGTTCTCTTATTCTTTCTTTTAAATTCTTCTATAACTTCACCAATATCTGGTTTATCATTTTTCTCTTTATTTTCTTCTTCTTTCTCTTCTTCTTCCAATTCTTCTTTAAAATTTTGAAGTTTAGGTTTTTCTAAAACAAATTCTTCTTCCTCATTAGGAATTTCTTCAGGTGGCAATTCACCATCGATAGTTAGGTATAATTTGTTTTTAATTTTATTTGTTAAACCAGAAGTATGGGCTTCCGCTTCGATTAAATGAATGATTTCACGAGTAAGTTGTTCCATGTCCTCATTTCCTTTAACCCAAACAAGGCCATTTTGACCAACGACAATTTTACATTTGGTTTTGTCTTTAATCATGTTGATCATAGAACCTTTTTTACCGATTAATCTAGGAACTTTAGTTGGAGCAATATCTACAATAATTCCTCCTTTAAATTTACCCATTCCTCTACCTTTTAAACCGAGTTTTGCCTTTTTGATTTCATCAACTTCGACAACTCTTAAAAATAGCACATCCCCAACATCATATACTTTGTTGAGTTCTTTTTTCTCACGACCAAACACTTCAAAAGCAGGTAAAATTCCTGAATATGGTGAATTAATGTCAACATCCCACATTGAAAATCTGACATCTTTGATTTTACCAATTACAACATCCCCTTTTTTAGGAACATATTTACTTTTTAAAGGAATAACTCTGATTTTTTTATTCCTTAAAGAAACACGTCCTAATAAAGAAGAACAAACTTTACCGTTCTCTTTAAAGGTACCTCTTCCTGAATAGTATTCGTCATCGGCCAATATTTGACCTGGAATAACTAAATCTTTATTTTCCACGTGTATCATAATAATCCCATAAACCTGAAATTAATTTAATTATTTATAGTTCTAGTTTCTGCTTCTCCACCGGAAATCTCCGCCATTTTAGAAGCAAATGAATTCTGAAGACCGCCAGGCATTTCAATAATGGCAATCCATGAACCATCCTGTTGCCATTCTTCATTAACAATTTCCCCAAATCCATGAATCACATTATAAGCGCCACCTGCTGCTGAACCAGGAAGTCTAACAGCAACCTTAACTTTTTCAAACCTGATTGGAATGAGAGGTTTAATGGCCTTTAATGCTGATTGAACTTGTTGATCAACAGATGTGAATGGGTCAAATTTAACTTTCGCTTCATCGCATGCATTTTCAATTCTTTGAACCGGATGAGGCAAACCATTTTGAGGATTGATTGCTTCACGAGCAATTTTATTAATAACAAGTTTCCTTTTATCCTCTTGCATCTTTCTTTTTTGATCAGCAGTTAATTGAACAGTCCCCTTTTCAAGAATAATCTTAGAAACTTCAATAGGATCAGTAGTTTCAAATATTTTATTCATAGCTTCATCAGAAGCTTTATCTCCCTTTTTAGAGTCTTTAAAAATTTCTTCAACAGCTAAAAGATCTTCGATGGCAACATCAGGACCATCTGGATTTCGAAAATCTGCCGCCAAATCAGGGTCAACCAATATCTCAAAATGTTCTCCAGAGTACTCGTATTTAGCAATAATCGCTTCATCAACATTTACCATCAAAGCATCCCCCAACTAATCCTTTATAAAATAATTATTCTTCTTCAGAATCTTCTTCAGAATCTTCTTTTTCTTCTTCCTCTTCTTTTGGAAGTACTTCATCTATGAATTTTTGTACTTCATCCTGAGGAAGTTTGACATATTTTTCATCATCTAATTTGATAACTGCAATTTCTACATTGTTTGAAGTAGTCTCATGATCAGTAGCTTCATTAATAGCAGTTAAAGCCAATTCAATAGCTTCATTTAAAGTTAAGTCATCATCATATTTTTCTTCAAAAATTTCCATTGCAGCTGACCTTCCAGAACCTATTGCAGTTGCTTTGTATTCAATTAAAGCTCCACTCGGGTCAGTTTCAAACAATTTACATTTACCGTTATATACTCCACCAATAATTAAAGCGGAACCGAATGGTCTTACTCCACCATTTTGAGTGTATAACTGTAACATGTCACATAATTTTTTAGATAAGCTAGTTACACGTATAGGTTCACTATAGGTGATCTTATTAATTTGCGCTTCAACTCTTGCTCTTTCAACTAATGCTCTTGCATCAGCAACAAGACCAGAGGTAGCTGCTCCGATATGGTCATCTATCTTAAATATCTTTTCAATAGATGAAGCTTCAACAAGCTTTGAAGTAGTTCTTTTGTCAACAGCTAAAACAATACCTTCTGAACTTTTTACACCAATAGATGTAGTTCCTCTTTTAACAGCTTCTCTTGCATATTCTACTTGGAAAAGTCTTCCATCTGGGCTAAATACAGTAATAGCCCTATCATATCCAGCATTTTGTAAAGGTTGCATATTAATACCTCATATTTTTATAAATATTATATTTTAATTTCGACAACTTAAAAAAAATAAAACCAAATCTCCATGAAAAGGCAAATTTTATTTTTAATCACCACATAATAGCAAATTAAAAAATTTTTTTATTCTTTTTTCCATAAATCCAATTGTTATTTATAATTATATTTATTTATAAAGTTTTCTATTTTAAACTAACAAAAAGTAATTAAATATATTTTTGCGAAGCCTTAATAGTGCCTGACAGACCTATTGTAGATATTGATATTTTTTTGCCATTGTATTTTGCGGCCAGTGCTAGTGATGATCTGACTTCATCTACAAATCCCCTTTGACAGCGAAGAATAGCCTTGTAATGATAATATTCCTCAGTTTTTTCAATTTCATAAAACTTCATAACCCATAAATTAAAATTGGAAGTGTTGCATTCTCCTTTAAAGCGAATGCATGCATCCCAAATGATACCGACCAAATCATCCTTATCAATATCGTTTTCAATTTTTATATCCAATGTCAGATATCTGTTGTTTTTTCTAAGTGTAGGGGGCAGAACCTTAAGCTTCATCGGTAATCCTCCTAACACCTTTAAACAGGAAATCCCTTCTATTTTTATTAAAATCTAAGATATCTTCAGCATCATCAAATGATTTTTCAATCTCATCATCAGTCAAGCCGGTTTGCCTAAACACTGAAATAAAATCATGTGTAGTCTTTATATCAAAAACGGATTCCGCTCCTGAAGATAAGATTAATGGAAAGTCAAATTTTCTATATAATGTATAAATATCCCTAAAATTTGAAATAACCTTAGCTCGTGGAGCCAAATAACTTTTTAAAATATCTTTAAAACACAATTCAATAGCTATATTATTGTTAACCGCTTCTTTTGCAAGCACATGGTTCAATCCACTATCATATCTCTTAAAATAAGGTCTTGATAAAACATCGATTTTAACGTTTTCCAAAACTGCCCTGTTGACCTTTAAATCTCCGCCGACAACACTGATGCAGGAGGCCTTATCTCTAAACTTATTTGTCAATTTTCTGATTTCATTAATATTATTTGATTTAATCTCCAGAGTAAAATCAAAATTGATAATATCGTTTAAATTATTTTGCATCTCTTCTTTTAAATTTAAACCTTCTTGAAATTCATTTTGATTATATGAAAAATTAATATGCTCCCATCCATAATTTGAAGCTTGTCTGGCAAGTTTAAGATTATTTTCTAAACTGCTTGCCTTAATATTTAAATCAAAAAACATAGTAATTAATATATTATTTTAAATATTAATAATTTTTTAAAAATTAAAAAAATAAGTGATAAAAATCACTTATTGATATCTATAGAATTCCACTTCCCAACTTACAGTTTCATAATAATCTATTGTAAATTCCTCTTCAGAAGATGATTTATATGTAAATGAATCAGATCTTGTCTCAACTGCACTTGTTGAGCCCCAATCTACGCCACCAGATTCCCCATTGGTTCCGGTCACATATAAATGATTTGTTGCATAGTTTTTAATTGGAAATGCTGAAAGTTCCACTTTGATTTTACCTTCAGGAACCTTAATAGTTTTTGAACCTGAACCCGAACCTGAATAGCTGCCAATAGACACCCATTCTTTGGATTTGCTTTCTGAAGTAGAAACAGAAGTTGTCTTTGCAGAATCTGAATCATCTGAAGAATCTTCAACAGATTGAACTTCCTGAGAAGCGGCACTTTGTGAATCATCACCACTTTGAACAGAATTTGAATTGGAATTCAAAGCAAAATAACCAATAGTTGCAACTAATACGACAATGACTGCAATCAATGCAATGATAACATATTTTGAGCTATTTGACTTATTAGATGCATTTTCTGTATGGACCTGTGCCAATGAATTTCCACATTTTGTGCAAAATTTCGATTTGTCTTTGTTTTCAAAACCACATTTACTACATTTCATTTTAACCATTTGAAAAAAAAATTTTAGTTAATTAACATTATGTTTGCCACAATTTATATAATTAATCTTAAAAAAAATATTGAAAACAAATAATCAGGTTATACATTGAATATGAAAATACATTCAATAGACCTATTATAAAACATTTTTTACTATTATCGCCAAAAATTAATAAATCAGATATAAAAGAATAAAAGAAGTGTTTAAATTAAACATACCATGTTATAAAACATTTTATAGTATAAATAATATAATAGATTATTATGGTAAAAGAAAACGATGAACTTTTGAAACTAGCTTCATATGTTCAAATTTCCAAATACCGAGAAAAAACATTAAAATCCATTGGTGATGATGTTAAAATACCAACAAGCATTGCTAAAGATAGTGGTATTAGAACTAACCATATTTCAAAAGTTCTAAGTGAATTAAAAAGCAAAGAAATTGTTGAATGCATTAATGAAGAAGCTCGTAAAGGAAGATTATACCGATTAACTGATACAGGCAAAGACGTGTTGGAAACTATTAAAGAAAAAGAAGCTAACGAAGATTAATTAACTTAGTTCAATTCCTTCTTTTATACTTTCTAATTCCTTTAGCTCTTCACTATTTTTAGAAACTTCTATTAAAACATCATATAACATTTGTAATAAAATCCTATTTTTAATACTCAAGTCAAAAGAATTCTCCGTCTCCTTAAAAATAGATTCATAAGTCGGAGATACCATATCCTTTCTATATTGCAATTTTATTTCATTTCTTAGCTCCACGTCAATATACTTCTCCAGATAAACAATGATTTCATTAGCAAATGAGTTTCCCAGAATTATCATGCTTTCCAATGATTCGTCATCCACACCATATTTTTTGATCAATGCATTGAATGATCCATAGTTCTGATAGCCATATGGAATAAAACGTCCTTCAACGGTATGGGCACAATATTCATTCATTATCTGAAACTCAGGAAGCGTTAAGAAATACCATACAAAACTTTGAATTGTTGAAGATGGATTAACCTTAAAAACATCACATAACAGACTTTCGACTATGCTGAACAAGAAGAAATGACCTAATTCATGAATAATTGTAGCTATCTGAACGGATTCTTCCAACCTATCATCATAATAAATGCCGTTGCCGAATATATATCCTCTCTCATATCCCCTTGCCTTGGTTTTGCACTCCGCAAAGATGCTGGCCAAATTCAAAATCTTATTTTTGGTTGTTTCGCCCCAAATTTCAAAATAGTCTGCTCGGGCAAATATATTGGATAAAAGCTGATTATACTCTTCGTCTGAAATTTCAGCATTTAACAGCAAATTCTGGTTAAAATCACTGAATAATGTATCAAAACCATCAATACTGATTGGATTAATTTGACTTTTGCATTTAATACAGCATGTTGCAAAATCTGAATTGCCTTGACCGCAAATTGGACATATATGTTCAAGAATCAATTTATTGCCGCAATGAGTGCAATAATTATTTTCTTTAAGATTTAGAGTTCCACAGATATCGCAAGTTTTCACTTTATCCCTACCTGAACATTCCTTTAATACTTTTAACTGTATTATTTATTGAATTTTTTTGAATTATCCTTCTTTTAACATTTTTTCCACAATTCTGACAATATTCAGCATTCCAATTTAAGATTTCACCACAGGAACAGACAATTCTTGTTTTAACGTTTCTTTGGGGATTTAATGGCCTTTCACAAAGCTCACAGAATTTCAGATGTTTAGGATTTTTGTGTCCGCAAATGCAGACTATTTTCGTATCCTCCATTTTTAAGTTATTTCCACATTCAATACAAAAATCAGAAGTTATTTCATTTAAAGTAGAACAAGTGCATAATATTGCCATTTCACCCAGATTTCCAAAATTGCTTAATGGAAATCCACAATTTCTACAGAATTGAGAAAATTTTTCATTCTCCTCCCCACAAAAACAGAAAATCGAATCATTAAATTCCAAATTGAAATTGCTGTAATTATCCCTAGTCTCAAATTCTTCCTGTTTGAGCTGTTTTCCACACATTTCACAGAATACATTTTCTTTTGAGTTTACAGTACCGCATTCACATAAAACATTATCCATTGAAAATTGAGGTTTGGTGTTTCTTTTAAAAATCTTCGACAGCTTACTCTGTGAGCGTTTGGCACCGCACATATAGCAATACTCATTGTTAACGTCATTCAGGTATCCGCATGAGCATATTTCATACTTGAAATCTTTCTGTTTAGTTACAATATATGGTGAAAAGTCGATTTGAAAGTTGAAAAAACCTATATTGTGTATTGGCGGCGTTAAGACATAAACAAACTTGCTTGCATCATATTTTGTTTTATGTCCACAACCGGTACAATATGGTTCGTTCGGCAGTATTCTATGACCGCATTTACTACAATAATTTTCTAAAGCCATTTTATCATTTTCTAGACAAGGATTGGATTTCCTCAACAACCTTATACAATACTTCCTCTCCTAATCCTTCAATGTATTTGATGGAACCTGCACATTCATGGCCCCCTCCATCAACGCCAGCCTGAGGAACCTTTTCAATCATTTCTGAAACGATTTCATTTACATTAAATCCATACTGTTCATTGACGGCATCGGTAGCTCTGAAAACACCAAAATCAGGCCCATGACCTAATGTGACAATTGGCTTGTCCTCGCCCAATTGTTTTATTACATGATCATGAACAAAACCGCATGTTTTTCCGGGAGCCGGGAATGTAAATTTATGTGCGAATTTTTCAACATCCAATAAATTAAAGTAAATTCCGTTTTCAAGCTGAGTCTGTTTGATATTCGGTAGAGCTGCCTTAAGTTGGGTATCAATTCTCTTTTGATATTCTTTATATAAAGCTTCAATCATTTTTTTGTGCTTATCAATATTGTCAACGGCAAGAATTGTATCCATTATTCCCCTACCATTCATAAATCTTAAAAAGTATGCTTCAAAGTCCACGCATTCTGCTACTTTTGCAAGGTGTTCCTTACTATATCCCTTTTGAGCTGCAAGCTTTAGATATTGATAGACTTCACCGCATTCAGCACGGTCTCCTAGTGCTGCTATGGCCGGCAAGTGCTTAATTAAGTCTTCAACTTCAGGATTGATAATGTGTGCAACTTCTGTTGCAAGACAACCTGCAGTCAACTGGGAATCCCCTCCAACAAGATACGGATTAACATGTGTATCCACATACTCATCAACCGCTACAGTTGCTCCATAAATTTCACCATCCCTTACGTCTTTGGTGATTAAATCGCCAGGAGAGTGGTGGTCGATAACAACAACCTCAATATCATAGATTTTTGCTTGCATTAATGCCACAATATCCTCTTCAGTTGAACCGTTATCCAACAATACAATCAGAGGTAATTTTTGACCATGCCTTTGCTGGTCTTCAAGAGCAAATGACAAGTCTTTTACGACATCTTCAAGCTCATAGAATGGTGCTTTACTAGGTGACCTTTTAAAGTAGTAATATTCCGCATCATTACTTGGATTTTCTTTCTGGATTAAAGGAACAATAGCCTTTTCCATTGCAACCCCTGATACAATTCCATCAGCATCATTATGGTGCCTGAGCAAAATTGTCCTTCCATCTAGTATTGCCCTTCTGATTTTTTGAGCGGCTTCATACATCTTAGGTTTGAGTCTGTTTAAAACATCACTTTTGACTAAGAAATCAACATCTTGCGGTTTTGCTTTCTTGTTTAGGGCATCATCTATTAATTTATGCAGGTAACGTGTATCTTCTTCATCGAGTTTTGCCATTGAAGATGACTCAATTTGAGTTTTACCCCCATGTTCGTTGACCTCACCGATTACCTGTACTGCATCAGATAGTTCTATTTCAGGATAAGACCTCTCTCCAGCCTTATCAAAAGCAGCAATCTCAGTAGTTCCGGTTTCGTCACTGATGATAAATATTGTTGGTCCGGAAGTTTGCTGGATTTGCTGAACTTCACCATCAATTCTAACGATTTTGCCTTTTTTCTCATCAAGCTGAGAGATTAAAGTCCTTGGAATTGATTTGGTTAACTTCTTAAGATTATAAGCTTCAACATAGGCCGGTGCAAAATCAATCTTTCCTTCTCTTGATTTGATGGAGGTTACAAATACTATTACCTCTTCTCCTACATTATATTCAGAAGCGTCACCTCTCATAAGCCCCCAAACATTATTGTTCAATGTAACAAAGGCCCCATATCTTTCAATTCTTGTGATTTTTCCCTTGTATAATTTGTCCCTGTCCATGTCTTTCATATTGCACAGGGCATCAAGAACATAAACATCACGAACTTGTTTTCTTCTAGCCTCAAATTCATCATGCTTTGCCTTTTCGGCCTTTCGTTTCTCTCCACATTCATAACAGATGTCATATTTCTCATCAAGGAGTTTACCACAATCCCTGCAGACATTGACTTCACCTGTTCCATGACAGTGAGGGCATTCCTCATATACTTCCACCTGTCCCTTTCCATTGCATGCTTCACATGGGATATCCTCTTCTCCTCCAAGGTCGAATTTTGCCTTTGCTTTGCTATTTACTCCTTTAAAGTGATTGCCTACATTAAATAAATCATCTTCAAAACCTGTTCCTCCACAGGCATCACATTCCTTATAGTCCACCACAACTGAACCTATTCCCTTACACTTTGGACATTTAGTTTTCATTTAAAACCCCTTTTGTTTTTCAAATAATTTCGGATTCTCTTTGACTATGCTGTTTCTTTCATTTTGAAACTGTACTGCATTTGCCATCAAATCATTGGCTTCAGTTCCATGAGTCGATCCGGTATAATTATAGTAATTCTCCAAATAATAAATTGACTGATTTAACTCATCAACAGCTTTTAATTTTATTTCCAGTTCGTTTATCAATGCATCAAAGTAATCTTCGTGAACATTGTTTAAATCATCTTCATACTTATATCTAATCTTTAATAATTTTTCCAGACTTTCGTTAAAATTATCTCTTGCGGATTGCGCCTTTTGGTTTGCTTCATAAAAACTTCGCTCATTCAATAATTTAACGGATTCATTGTAATCTTCATCGCCCTGAACAATGCTATCGCTAATGTTTGTCATTGATTTATTAATATTTTCCATTGAACTGTCCATTGAGACGATGGCTATTGAGACTGCAAGTAAAACTACAATAAAAATTATTAGTTTAATATAACTAGACACATTATAAATTATATAAAAAGAAGTAATTAAAAGTTATTATAAAAAAATAAGAAAGTTTAAAAAAATATTTTTAAACTTATTCGCTGGACCAGAGTCCGTGTTGGTTACAGAATGCTAATGCAACGACATCATCAGTAGAGTTTACTGTGAAAGTTGCTTCAGCTACATCACCAGGTTTGAAGCATTTTGCGTATTGTTCACCGCCAGCTTCAATAATCACAAATTCAATGTAGTGGTCATCATCCATTGGGTGGGCAGCTTCACCGACTTTAACGGTTACTTTGTCTCCATCGATTTCAACTACAGGTTTGTGTTTAGGAGATTTTTCTCCTTCAGTTTGTATAGGGAATTCAAGCATGTGGTCTGAGCAGACTTTTTCATCACCTTCGGCCAAGACCTGAATTATACTTCCACAATCATTACATTTCAATATTTTTGCCATATAAAACATCTCCTTTTCATATAGTTAGAGATATTTTATTGCTCAAAGTATTTATTATTATTGATTGTTTTCATAATAATTTTCAATTGCCGCTTGAAGTCCGTCAGCAGCAAGGTTAGAACAATGCATTTTTATTGGTGGAAGACCATCCAATTCCTCAGCAACATCATTTCTAGAAATTTTCAAAGCTTCTTCCAAGGTTTTACCAACAGCAATTTCTGTAATCATACTGCTTGTTGCAATTGCTGCTCCACAACCAAATGTCTGGAAAGATATGTCTTCAATGACTTCATCATCATTGACCTTAATGTAGATTGTCATCAAATCCCCACATGTTGGGTTTCCGACAGTTCCAACACCATTTGCATCTTCCATTTTTCTACAGTTTCTAGGGTTTGCAAAGTGATCCATAACTTTTTCTGAATAATCCATAATTAACACATCCTACAATCATCGCCATGTTTGCTACACATTACGCCATCATAATCTAGGTCTTGATTCCATAAAGGAGACATTTGCCTTAATCTTTTAACCGCCTCTGCAATTGTACTGACAAATTCGTCAACATCAAAAGCATCACTTTCAGGAGCTAAAGATATTCTTAAAGACCCATGAACATCAACAGGGTCTAAACCTAAAGCAGTAAGAACCGGTGAAGCTTCCAGAGTATTAGATGAACATGCAGATCCAGTTGAAGCCTGATAGCCTTTGGCATCCAATAAAAGTATTAATGATTCCCCTTCAATTGCCTTAAATCTAAAGTTTACCAAGTTTGGTAATCTGTTTTCCTTATCCCCATTCAAATAGGATTCAGGAATAGTAGTCAATACTTTTTCAATTAGTTCATCGCGAATTGATGATAATTTTTCATAATGCTCATCTAATTGTGACGCTGCAAGCTCACAAGCTTTTCCAAATCCGACAATTCCCGGCACATTTTCAGTACCTGACCTAATACCTTTTTCCTGACCTCCACCATGTATAAGAGGAACAACTCGAGTTCCTTTTTTAATATATATTGCTCCAACACCTTTTGGACCATTAATCTTATGAGAAGATAAAGATAACAAGTCTACATTTAGTTTCTCAACATCTACTTCAATCTTGCCGAAGCTTTGTACAGCATCAGTGTGGAATTTAATTCCTTTTTCACGGGCAATTTTACCTATTTCTTCAATAGGTTGGATTGTACCAAGTTCATTGTTTGCATGCATTACAGTTATCAAAATGGTTTCAGGAGTTATAGCATCCTTTAAATCTTCAATATTGATTATACCATTCTCATTAACTGGCAAATAAGTGACCTTAAAGTCAAGGGACTCCAAAAAACCCAAAGTGTTTTTCACAGCAGGGTGTTCGATATTTGTGGTAATAATATGTTTACCCTTTTTAGCCAACTTGAATGCGATACCTTTAATTGCAAGGTTATCGGATTCGGATCCTCCGCTTGTGAATATTATCTCTTCAGGTTTTGCATTAATGGCATCAGCCACTCTTTGGCGAGCCAAATCCAATGCCTTTTTTGATTCACGACCAATTTTATAAAGAGTGGAAGGATTTCCAAATTCTTGTGTAAAATATGGTTTCATTTCTTCAAAAACTTCCTCACTAACTTGTGTAGTTGCTGAGTTATCTAAATACATCTCATTATCTCCCAATTGTCTTTTTTATTAATCAAAAATTTAATTAGATACTATCTAAAGCTTGACTTAAATCTTCTATTAAATCATCAACATCTTCAAGACCTATGGAAAGTCTGATGAAGTCAGGTGTTACTCCTGTTGCTTCCTGTTCTTCTGGAGTCAATTGTTGATGTGTAGTACTTGCAGGGTGAATTGCAAGGCTTTTTGCATCACCGATGTTTGCAAGAATAGAGAATAATTCTAATTTTTCAATTACTTTTCTTCCGGCTTCCTCACCACCTTCAACACCAAATCCTAAAATGCCTGCAAAGTTATCCTTGAGGTATTTCTTGTTGATTTCATAAGTTGGATGAGATTCCAAACCAGGATAGTTAACCCATTTTACTTTAGGATGAGCTTCAAGGAACTGTGCAACCTTAAGTGCATTTTCTGAATGTCTTTTTACACGCACATCTAGACTTTCTAAACCTTGTAAGAAGATAAAACTGTGTACTGGTGCTTGGGTTGCTCCAAGATCCCTTAAAAGTCTTGCTCTTGCTCTTACAGTAAATGCGATGTTTCCAAGTTCAGGCACGTCACCAAATGCATCCCAAAATACTAATCCATGGTAACTTGGATCAGGTTTGGTGAAGTTTGCAAACTTGCCGTTTCCCCAGTTGAATTTACCTGAGTCTACGATATATCCTCCAACTGCAGTACCGTGACCTCCAACATACTTGGTTGCAGATGCTGCAATAACATCGGCGCCATGTTCAATAGGCCTTACCAATCCGACACCAACAGTATTGTCCACTATTAATGGAATGTCATGTGAATGTGCAATCTCTGCTAACGCTTCAAAATCAGGCACATCCAATTTTGGATTTCCAATTGATTCCACATAAATCGCTTTGGTTTTATCATCAATTGCAGCTTCGAAAGCTTCAAGATCCTGTGAGTCTACAAACTTAACTTCTCTTGCCAGGTCCTTGAAAGTGTAATTGAATAATTGATAAGTTCCACCGTAAAGGTTATCAGCAGATACGATATTGTCTCCAGGTTCGGTCACATTTAAAATTGCATATGAAATTGCTGCAAGACCACTTGATGTTGAAATACCAGAGTTACCACCTTCGATAGCAGCAATCCTTGCTTCAAATACATCACTGGTTGGGTTTGTTAATCTGGAGTAAATTTGTCCAAATTCTTGAAGGGCGAATCTTCTTGCAGCCTCATCTGAGTCTTTAAATACATATGAAGTTGTCTGATAAATTGGAACCGCCTGTGCCCCTGTTGCGGGGTCCGGAGTTTGTCCTGCACGTACGCCTAATGTTGCTAATCCGTAATTTTTATTTGTCATTTATTATCACCTTAATTTTTGAATTTCAGTAAAATATATCACGTGTTATATTCACTATATAACAATAGTTATTTTTTATATATAAATGTTTTGGAAAACCTAAAAAATAAATTATAACTTATGTTATACAATTATAACATATGTTATTTTTAGTATATAAACATTGTTATTTTTTTCAAAGGAAAAAAAAACGTTTTTAAATTATAAAAAAAGAGAGGAGACAACTCCCCTAATCGTTTATCTCATAACCCAAAGATTGCAATTGATCTCTGATTTTATCGGACAAATCATATTGCTTGTTGGCTCTAAGTTCGGATCTGACCTCACCAATTAAGTCAAGCAAATCATCACTTCCGGCATTGACCTGTTCAATCTCAAAGCTGACACCGAGAATATGTGATGCATCATCTAAAAATACTTTAATGGCTATTTTATCATCATCAGACAAACTATCCAAATCGTTTTTAGTATCATTGATCAGTCCAAATATTGCTGCAATAGCCTTTGGAGTGTTGAAGTCATCATCCATGCTGCTAAAGAACTCATCTTTGTGAGGTTTTAAAGCTTCACATTCAAAAGTCTCATCTCCAACTTCAACATCTAAAAGTTCATAGAATTTTCTGATTCTATCCAAACTTCTCTCGGACTGGTGAAGAGAATCCTTTGAAAAGTCTATTGGACTTCTGTAGTGAGTGGATAAAACAAAGAATCTGAAAGTATCCGGTTCATAGCTTTCAAGCAATTCACGAATAGTGATGAAGTTATGTAGGGATTTTGACATTTTTTCCCCATTTACGTTTAAAAATCCTGTGTGTAACCAGTATCTAACCATTGGGGATTTGCCGCTGACAGCTTCCATTTGAGTGATTTCAGCTTCGTGGTGTGGGAAAATCAAGTCAAGTCCACCACCATGAACATCATACTGCTCGCCAAAGTAATATTCAGTAATTGCTGTATCCTCAATATGCCATCCCGGTCTTCCGTCTCCCCATGGGGATGGCCATACAGGTTCGTCAACGCCTTCACGTTTTTTCCAAAGGGCAAAGTCCTGTTGATTTCTCTTATCGGTTTCGGCTATCTCACGATGTGACTCAAGCTCTTCCACATTCCTATTTGACAATTTGCCGAATTCATCAAACTTATCAATTTCAAAATAAACTCCATCATCGGTTTCATATGCAAATCCCTTATCAATCAATCTTTGAATCTGGTCAAGGATTTCAGGCATATGATCGGTTGCCCTTGCAAATAAGTTAACACCATTGACATTCAATTTTGCCATATCCTCACGATATCTTTTTTCAAATTTACGTGCCAAGACATCAGATGGAATTCCGCTTTCCTTTGAGCGGTTGATAATCTTATCATCAATATCTGTCACATTTTGAATATAAAATACAGCATAACCTTTATATTCCAAGTATCTTTTAATTGTATCAAAAGAAATGTAAGTTCTTCCGTGTCCAATATGCGCATCATCATAAACAGTTGGACCACATACAAATAAATTAACTCTATTTTTATTAATTGTTTTAAAATCCTCTTTACTGCGAGTTAAAGTTGAATAAATTTCCATAATAATAAACCTCGAAAAAAAGTAATTAAAAAGGCAAGTGAGGGACTTGAACCCCCGTATTATGGTCTGCAGC
>NZ_JBGVFE010000027.1:0-4432 GCF_045120835.1 Methanobrevibacter sp. | reverse complement strand
GAATTTGAACAATACCACATCTGATGAATTGGAAACTGCATTGTTGAATAACTTTTCTAAAGTGGTTAATTCAATATAATCATCCGAATCTAAAAAATAAACATAATCGGCACTTGCATCTTCCAGACCCCGGTTTCTAGCAGCACCAAGACCCTGATTTTCCTGTGATATAATCTTTATTCTGCCATCCTTTTGAGCATATTCATTTAAGATTGCTAATGAATTATCTGTTGAACCATCGTTAACGCAGATTATTTCAATATTGGCCAAGGTCTGATTACATACACTGTCCAGACACTCTTTTAAGTATTTTTCAACATTATAGACCGGAATAATTACGGATACATCGCACATAAATACACATCAGAACAATTTGAATTTTTTATTGGATTTCTTTAGCTCTTTGAGATCCTTTTTGAGCTTGATGTTCTTTCTGAATTCCTTTTCATACAATTCATTTAGGAAAGTCAGTCTCTTAATGTAATATTCCTCAAAGGAATACTCCTCATCGACAAATCCTCTGTCATTCAGTATTTTGACCAATTCCTCACCACAGCTTTTAAAATCACAAATATCCGATTTGTACCTGACATCAACATTTGATAAGGCGCTTCCTTTTTGTGAAATTGCCCAAATATCAGTGTCTGATCCCAGATAATCAGAAAATTTTGATGGGAAATAAGGATTGATTTTGTAACTTCCCTCGGTTATAACGTCATTTACAACCAGAACATCAAATTCTGTTGTTGCATTCAAGAATTCCAAATATTCCAAAGGTTTTTTAACAATGATATTATCCTTAAAAGACAATGGCAAAATCAGTCTTTTAATTAGCTTTTTGTCATTTATAAATAAATATAATTTGATTTTATCTTTAAACTTATGATTCAGAGATTCAAAAGCATAGAATAACGCTTCAAAATGCCTTTTTCCATAATAGTCCCCACCGAAATATGCGACATTTACAGATTCCCCATCCAACTGCAATCTTGAATCTGCAATATGATAGTAACTTTCATCCAATGTCGGATGCACCTTAACCTCACTTTTTCCAAAAGCATATTCATAAATGTCAATCGGAAATTGACTAAGCATTATTTCCCTTTGATTTTCATTTGTAAAAGTTATTTTATCTGCAAAGAGATACACCATATATTCACAAATAAAGTATGCAGAGACATTGTTTTCAACCAATGGAAAATCAGTACTGTTATTCTGGTTGAAGATGTTTATTCGATTGTTGATTTTTCTGATATACTCCTCATCATCAATCTGCATCTGCTTATATCTTTTAGGCCGGTTGGATAAATCATAAATTAAAGGGTCTGAAAACTCCGCCTTCCAAAAGCAGGATTCGTTTTTGAATTTATATTCTAAAGCCAAAAAATGATTTGCCATAAGCCAAGACCTGGAATAAATTCTTTTATAATTCCTTTTAATGGCTTTAATGCCCAATTTCGAAAATTTGAATATGCAATCGCTCCAGTCAACATCACAGTCCATGTCAATTAAAATTCTTTCATTAATATACTTGTCAACACATTGATTGAACTGTGAATCTACGTTATCCGGACATCTTGCCTGTAGGACATCAACAATTTCTCCATTTTCAATTATCCTTTTTGAAACTGTAATTCCCGAAACATAATCGGATGGCGGGAATAAAAAAGAAACTATTAATTCATCACTAACCTCTTGCATGATAATATTATTATTTTTCAATGCTTAAAAAGTTTTTTTAGATTTTGAATTTTTGAACCTTTGGATTTCTTCAGAGATTTTCTACTTAAGTCAAACTCATTTACTGACACTTCAAAATCCTTGTAATCATCGCATTCAATCGCTTTGTCGAATATGAACTTGCTTCTTTTACTGGCAATATCTAACGTTCCGTCTTCCTTCAGGCCCTGCCTTTTTGATGTGAAATCTCTTTTGATTAAATTGAAAAACTCTTTTTTGAATTCATCTGGAACCTGTGAAAACCTCAAATATATGTCTCGGCATCTTCTGTGAAATAGCTGGCCTTTCAATTCCTCATATCTTCCATACTTTCTGATGATTTGCTCAATTATATTATATATTTCAACGCAATCCTTGAATTTGGAAAAATTGGAATTGGTTATGGAATCGTTTCTAACACGTCTGTGATATAAATATTCATCAAAAACCATTGCCTTTTTAAGTTTAAACATTAACTCAATGAAAAAAGGATTGTCTTCAAATATAAGCCCTTGCCTAAATTCCATGTCCTCCAACAATTCCTTTTTATATAATTTGCCAGGAGCGGTTACAGGAATCCTGAAGAATTTACCTTTAATGTCTTCATAATTGAATACCTCACTTCCAACCATACCTTTCAAAACTGTCAGTTCGAAGTAGGAATATGTTGACTTTTCTCGAGTTTCATCATCAAAATTGATTATCTTAAATAAAATCAAGTCCAGAGATTTGTCAGATGCAATGGAATATAACTCCTCCAGAGCATTCAGAGTCAAATAATCATCTGAATCTAAAAATAAAATGTAATCTCCCTTTGCCTTATTCAAACCAGTGTTGCGTGCACTGGATAAACCCTTATTTTCCTGAGTAATAATCCTTAAGCGATTATCCTTCAAACGATAATCCTCCAAAATGGCAAGGGAATTATCGGTTGATCCATCATTTACACAAATTAGTTCAAACTCACCAAATGTTTGATTTAAAACACTGCCAATGCATTCGGGCAGATATTCAGCGGTATTGTAAATAGGTAAAATAACAGAGATTTTTGGCAAGATAGCACCTATTTGAAAATATTTTTAATATTATCAACCATCTTAACTGATTTTCTTGATTTGTACTCTTCAATATTCTTATTTAAATGAATATTATCATCTGACAACTGATTATTGGCATTAATCAATTCTTCATTTTTTGATTTGATTTCATCAATTTCATCATCATTTTTTGTGGAGGTCCTATTTGAAATAAATATCTTGTGCCTTTTATTTCTAAAGCGTATCTCATTGCTGCCGTAGACAAATCCGAATTCATTAACCAGCTTGATTGAGTTGAATGACTCCGGACTGTTTATCTCCCATTTATTAATTATATTGTTTGATATGTCTTTATATGGAATGACAAATATGAACACATTAGGATTGTTCTTTGAATGGATTGCAGGATACCTGACCTGCCTGAATGTGACATAATTAGTTAGAATTATATTTTTAACTTCATCTACAGCTTCACATTTGAATATGAACTCATCATCATCAAAAATAACATCCTTAATGAATATCTGATTTTCATTTCTTTTTTTTACATCAAGATATAGAATATTATTTATTCCAATACCCAAATCGATATCATAATCCGCATAGCGAATGGATTTCCTACTGTAATTCTTTAAAAGAACACTTTTATTAAATCCTTTTGCTTCATAAGACAGTTGAATTTTTAAATGATCCTTATCTTTAATATCATCCAGTGAAATTGTTATGCGATTTTTACGTACTTTTAAAGAAATTTCACCATCATTAGTAATCAGTTCTGCAGTTGTTTTATGAGGACAGTTGATTGGAGCAAACTCCAGATTCTGACTGAATTCCAAATAAAGCTTTCTGTTATCATTGAAAACATCAGTCAAATGAGCTTCAAGCTCTCCTTCTTTATAATCACAGGATTTATTGATATATTTTAAATATTTCTCATCAATATCCAATGGAATTTGCGGGTTTTCCTTTAACTCCTCTTCCATATGTGCAAAAAGCAACAATGAATAGACATCATAATTTTCAACCATTTTATACAGAAGTTTAAGATAGAAGTTCAAATCTTCTTTCAACTCGGAAGGAATGATATTTAATAGATTATTGGTGCCTTCAAGCAGTTCGGCATAGTATTTGCCAGAATAATTCCTTAATTTTTTAAGAGAGGTTTTCAAATCGTGAACCATCCATTTAGAGTAGACTATATTTTTCAGATAGTCATTTAACTCACATCTTTCCATTATTGAATTGTATATATTCAAAATCTCAAGCCTGTTTTTGAAATTCTTAACATCATTTTCTTTTTGTGTTATTGATGATTTGTCCTTTCTCAATCTCCAGAAATAGAAGATATTTCTTGAAAATCCAATGGATTCGGCAAAGATATATGCCTGCAGGGAAAACAGCAAATCCTCATAATAAATGTCCTTATCAATGAATCTGATGTTATACTTATCCAAAAATGATTTTTTGAATAATTTGTTACATGTAATTGTGTCCCACAAAACGTTAGGGTAATTTGTTAATTTGAATGATTTGATGTCTTCATTGAAGTCTTTAAACGCATTTTTAAATAGAACATTTTCCCAAATATTATATTCTCCGAATTTCAGAACGTTTCCAACAACAAAGTCATTATATGGATTGAAGTAATATAGGTTCTCATAAGCCTTAGGAGGCAG
>NZ_JBGVFE010000026.1:0-66191 GCF_045120835.1 Methanobrevibacter sp. | reverse complement strand
GGTTATACGGTCAATACCGAATGAAGGCTCAATGACATGGGGAACAATCTTTTCTCCGGTTATTTCCTCTTCAACATCTTCAAAGATAAGCAAATCTTCGCTGACTTCGTAAACCTTATCCAATTCAACGGTAAATTTACCGTCTTTTTCTATTGCATCTTTAATCTCTTCAACACTTGCATCTTCAATTGCTTTTTTTACTTTAGGGGAATCTCCTTTAAAGATAGGTCCAAATTTGGACAGGTTAGGTTTTACAACAGTCTTTTGAACCTTTTTAGGTTCATCGAATTCCATGAATACGTTCATTTCTTCGTTACTGTACTTGTTGTGTGAGGATAAATCGTAATCTCCCCTGTCGGCAATTCCGATGATTTCAACCCAACCATATTTGTCGGTTTTAACCTCAACGTCCCAGCAGTCAAGGGCATAATGGGCCATTTCTCCTTTTAAGTGTTGTCTGAATCTTAAAACATCTTCCGGAATTCCGATTTCAGTCAAGAATTTGCGTGCAAGATATAACTGGTAAATTAACATCTCGTTGGCGACAATGCCTTCATCCAATGCCTCACGTGCTGTGATTTCCAAAGGCTCCAAGTCTTTTTCCTGAACTTCCTGTGAATTTAAGCGTAAGACAACGTCTTCAATCTGTGAAAATTTCGGATGGGTCTTGTCCTGAGGGTTTAAAAAGATTTCTGCTTCAGCTTGTGTAAATTCTCTGAGTCTGATTACTCCTTGTCTTGGAGAAATTTCATTTCTGTATGCTTTTCCAAGTTGAACGACTCCAAATGGCAATTTTCCTCTGAAAAACCTTTCCAAACGTTTGAATAAAATGAATATTCCCTGTGCAGTTTCAGGCCTCATGTAACCTACTTTATCCCCTTTGGCACCGATTTCGGTTTTAAACATCAGGTTGTAATTCCAGATGTTGGACAGTTTTCCTCCACATTCGGGACAGACAATATTATTGTCAATGACAATCTGGTCAAGCTCTTCATTTTCCAGGCTTTCCACATCCTCTCCAATCACTTCTTCGATAATGTGGTCGGCTCTGAATACTTCTCCACACTCTTCACATTTACACATTGGGTCGGTAAAGTTATCGACATGTCCGGATGCCTTTAGAACTTCCTTCGGCATTACGGTAGGTCCTTCTATTTCGTAAAAGCCTTCGCCTGAAACGTATTGCTTTCTCCATTTTTGCATGATTTTGTTTTTAAGGCTTGCTCCGAGGGGTCCGTAATCAGTAAAACCGGAAACTCCGGAGTATATCTCAAAGGATGGCCATAAAAATCCTCTTTTGGCACTGACATTTGACATTTTATCGTGATTCATAAATATTGGCTCCTAATCTTTTTTTAATTCATAATCTTGTTTAACTCTGCTGCTTTCTGGGCGAGTCTGACCCATATATTTGCTATTTCTATCAGGGTGTCCATAAGGCAATTCAGAGGGAGTGGTCATGGTTTCAAATACAATCTGACATACTCTTTGGCCGGGATAAAGGGCTACCGGCATTGCTCCGATGTTGGATATTTCCAAAGTGATTTTTCCTTCAAAACCTGGGTCGATAAATCCTGCAGTAACGTGCATTGTAACTCCTAATCTTCCCATGCTTGAACGGCCTTCCACTCTTGCAACAAGGTCATCAGGTATTTTGACATACTCCAATGTTGTGGCAAGGGCAAATTCATTTGGGTGGATTATAAATGCTTCGCCTTTTTCGACGGTTGTTGATTCCATATATGATGCAACCTCTTCTTCATCTTTAGGGTCGATATATGGTTTTCTAATCACTTTGAATACCTTAAATTCATCTCCCAATCTCATGTCAATGGAAGATGGCTGTATCTGCTTTTCATCTTCAAGAGGGTCAAATCCTATTTTCCCTTCTTTTAAATATTCTCTTATAGTTTTATCACTTAAAATTGCCATAATTTCACACAAATAATTTATAATTCTTTTATTTCAATTAAATCTTCCATTCTATTGACCACATTTTCAATGGTTTCATCATCGTAGTCAATTGTAATGGCATCAAATTTACAAACGTTAACGCAAAGGCCACAGCCTTTACAGGTATCATAATCAATGGAAATCTTATTGTCGTTTAAGCTGATTGCCTGGAACATGCAGACTTCATCCAAACATTTCTTGCATAATCTGCAATTGTCCTCATGAAGTTTCACTTCCACGCCATTGAGCTTTTCCAATTTGCCGCTTATGTCTTCGTCCAGATTCGGGTAAACTTTCCAAAGACAGCAGCACGGACAGCAATGACATATGGTCAACAGTCCTTTTCCAGGATGTATATTCATCCATACGGTATCAATCTTATTTCTTCCAATGATGTGGCTTAATCCGGCCGCATCGGCTTCATCCACATGTTCCAGTGCCTCTTCTACAGTTGCCTTTTTGCCTACATGGCTTGGAATCTTATTGGCTGTAGGTCCAAGGAAAATGCAACCTATGTCTTTAGGATAATCCTTACAGTCATTTGAAGATCTGCAAAGGCAGGAATTCATAATGACAATATCATCGCAGCGTCTGATAACATCCTTAATCACTTCGGTAGGCAGGAATTCAGAACCCTCGGATTCTATTTTCTGATTGATGTTAATTGTATTTGGAATAACAATAATTTCATCATCCTCAAAAAGAATCTTGTCAACTATTTTCTTGTATATTCTGGATTTCTTGGTAATCTCTGCTATCCAAAACCTCCAGTTGAAAATATATTTGAGGATAAATATACTAAAGTCTACAATTCTAGGCCTTCTCATTGTTCACCAATCTTATTTTTTAATCTTCTTAAAATTCCTTTCATAGTATGAGCTTCACGTCCGGTTATAAAGGCACGTGAAATGATATTGTTGAAAGTCTTTTTACCGTTTTTCTTTTTATGTTCCGGAATGTCCAGTGAATCTATCAGTGCATTCATATCCTTTTGCAGATATTCCTTTTCAAAATCGCTGCTTTCACTAAGACCTTCCACACCAAATTCATGCTTGTTTTTAAACAATTCATAAAATATGATTGCTGCGGCATGTGAAATATTCATTATCGGGTAAGTGGGATCAGTAGGTATGGATACGCAAATATCGCAGTCGTCTATTTCTTTATTTGTAAGTCCATTACCTTCCCTTCCAAATAAAATGGCTATTTTATTTGAAACGTTCATTGATTTGCCAAGTTCTTCCGGTTTTAGAGGAATTCTTGACAGGTTGTAACTTCCTCCAGCCATTCCTGTTGAAGCAACTTTAAAGTCAATCCTTTGGGATTGGTAGAATTCGTCCAGTGTCGGATATATTTTTGCATTTTCTACAATGTATTTCCCATGGGTTGCCTGATAATATGCTTCGTTTGTCAGTTTTGGAGGATTTATCAATACCAGATTTTTTAATCCAAAGTTTGCCATTGTCCTTGCAAGAAAACCAACATTTCCAGGAGTTTCACACTCAACAAAAACGATATGGATGTTTTCTTTAAAGAGGCTTATTTCCTCTTGTTCTTTCTCTCTTATGAGTTTGACTCTTCCGCTTCCTCTGGATTGAGTTTTGGATTTTGCTTTTTTTGCAGAAGTTGATTTCTTTTCGGTTTTGCTTTCATCTTTTTTTTCAGGTGAAGCCATAGTGGTTTCAACTACTTTTTCTTCACTTACAGCAGCATCTCCTATTTTAATCAACTCCTAATATAATTATTCGTAAGCTTTATCTAATAATTCCAGGATATGCATGGACTTAATGTCTTCACATCCTATCGCATCCAGACCGTCCTGCAGATTTAGTTTGCAAAACGGACAGATTGTAATGACGGCTTCAGCGCCGGTATCTTTTATCATTTCAGCTTTGGACTTTGACAGGTCCATTGCAATTTCAGGTTTTCCGGATTTTATTCCTCCTCCTGCTCCACAGCATTGGCAGGGATAAAGCATCTCTTCAAGCTCCACGCCGGGAATCATTTCAATTATGTCTCTTGGCTGGTCCTTAATTCCCTGTCCTCTTCCTAAGTGGCATGGATCGTGATAGGTAACCTTCATATCAACTTCATTCAGTTTAGATGCATCAAGCTTGTCTGCTAGAAATTCACTGATGTCCATTACATTCAGATTGGAGCCGAATTCCGGATGATTATTTTTTAAGGTAGCTCCACAGCCTGAACAGATGGTTATAACAGTATCATAATCTTTAAAGACTTCCTTGTTTTTGTCGACAAGATCCTGAACTATGTCGGTCTGACCGGTTCTCAGAAGCGGTGAACCGCAGCATACCTGGCCTTCAGGCACATCAATGTCGATTCCATTTTCTTTAAGTATTTTAACAAGTTTCTTTCCAGTTTCAGGGAACTTGTAATCAACCATACATCCGGTAAAGAAGGCTATTTTAGAACCTTTGTAGTTTTCCACTTCTTCAATGAAAGAAGGTTTGTCGGTTGTAACTGATCTTCCACTTTTTAGGATGTTTTCCTTGAATGCAACATGCTCTGGAAGCGGTCCTGAGCCGTTTGCAACTGCAATGGCTCTCATTTTCTCGATTGCATCACCGAATGTATTGATGTTTTTAGGACAAACCGCAAGACACTTGCCGCAGCTGGTACAGTTGTAAAGTCCATCATCCAAAGCCTCCTTAAGCCTATCAAACTTATCTCTTGGGTCACTTTCAAATTTTCTGATGTATCTCATGAGATAAGGTCCGCCAAAGTCTTCAGTTGCAATGTTGACGACAGGACAGGTTGAATAGCATGAATAACATTCTATGCAGCTTCTGACCTTTTTGGTTTCGGCCGAATCCTGTTTTGTAATGCTGGAATCAACTTCGCTGCATTCATGGTCACATTGAAGGGACAATTCCAAATCTTTAACCTTGGCTTCTATGCTTGATTTGTCGACAATAAGGTCTTTTATCACTGGAAAATTAAGAGGTTCAATAATCGCTCCGTCCTTTATTTCTTTCTGACAAGCTAAAGCCCCGTTTCCTTTAAACAATATTCCGCAAGATCCACATTGGCCTGCCCTACAGGAGCTTTGAAAACTGATGTCGGCATCATATTTGTCATTAATAGCCTGCAATGCATCTAGAACTTTCATATGGGGTGTTTGCTCTATTTCATAACACTCCAGATGAGGTTCTGTGTCAGTTTCACTATTAAATCTTGAAACGTAAACTTTAATCATCATATCCCTCTAAAACTGTAAGTTTATAAAACATTATAATATAATGTTTGTATCTTAACAATATATTATATTTACTATAATTGGATTTATCATTAATATCCGAGAATGCCACAATTTCTGTAAATGGTAAAAGTCAATCTACAGATATCGTCAACTGATTTTTAATATCAAATAAGTTAATATAAATGTTATTTGCAATTTAAATATAAGGAGGTCGAATAATGGATAAAAGAAAAATACTTGTCTTATCCCTTCTAGTATTATTTGTTGTTGGAATGAGCCTGAGTGCCGTTAGCGCAAGTAAAAATGTAAAAATTGGGAAATATAAAGTTAAATTAACAAATAGTGATATTAAAAAAATTAAAAATGGCAAACAAGTTACTAAAAGCACAGGAAAATATATAAAATACCAGGCTTCAGCTAATAAGATTGTCAAAGCAAAAGTCAAAATTTCAGTAAGCAAAAAATCTAATGATGGCGGAACGAAAAAAGGAAAATACTATGCTGAATCTTGGTCCAGTGCAGGACCTATTAAATTTCGATGGGTAAAATTATAAAATTTTTGCCCTTAATTCTTTTTGTTGTGGGATTTCTCTAAATGTGGGAATTCCGTGCATTTTTGAAAATATACTTATACTTTGAAATATTAAGTAAATATGTATAAATGATATTTTGAGGAAAATATAATGAATTTAAAAGAATTAGTTACAGGAGGGTCTGGTGAAAAACAGTTTTTGCTAGGTAATGAGGCTGCTGTTCGGGGAGTAATAGAAGCAGGTGTTTCAATTGCGGCCACATATCCAGGAACTCCTTCATCAGAGATTGGAAATGTATTATCAGTATTGGCTAAGGATGCTAATATTTATTTTGAGTTTTCCACCAATGAAAAGGTTGCCATGGAGGTTGCTGCTACTGCAGCCGCTTCAGGATTAAGGTCATTTACTTTTATGAAGCATGTGGGAATGAACGTTGCGGCAGATTCATTCATGACCACTGCATATTCAGGCGTAACCGGTGGAATGGTGATTTTATCTGCAGACGACCCATCACTTTTCTCATCTCAAAATGAACAGGACACACGTAACTATGCAAGATTGGCCAATGTTCCTATTTTGGAGCCATCAAATTGTCAGGAAGTCAAGGACATGGTTAAATATGCCTTCGATTTATCCGAACAGTTCGGTCTGCCTGTTATAGTTAGGACTACCACTCGAGTATCCCATATGAGGGGAGTAGTCGAATTTGGAGAGGTCAGGGACAACTCATCAAATAATGATAATCACTGGAAGAGAGGTCACTTCAACAAAGATCCGTCTAAATACGTTCCGGTTCCGGCCTTTGCAGGAGATATGCACATCCGACTATGGGACAAAATCCACAAAATTGAAGAAATCGCCAACAAAAGTGATTACAACATGGAAATCGCATTGGCGGATGATAAGAAATACGGTCTAATCGCTTCAAGCAGTGCATATAATTACGCTCATGACGTATGCAAATTCAATAATCTTGACATTGATATCCTAAAGCTTGGATTTTCATATCCGTTTCCGAAAGATAAGGTCACTGACTTCTTAAATGACGTTGATGAAGTATTTGTCGTTGAGGAAGTTGACCCGATTATTGAAAGGGAGACCTTGGCGGTCATCGGTGAGGAGAAGATGAATGTCAGTGTACACGGTAAACTGGACGATACGTTCCCTTTATATCATGAATTCAATTCAGACATTGTTGCAGATGGATTGAATAAGGTGCTTAACTTTAAAGAAGATGCTAATGTTGACTATTCATCAGGTTTGGAAAAACTGCAGGCAGACATTCCGTCCCGTGCACCTGTCCTATGTGCAGGATGCCCTCATAGGGCAATGTATTATGGAATAAATCTTGCAATAGAGGAGTTGGGCTTAAAACCTTCAGATGTAATATTCGCTTCTGATATTGGATGTTATACTCTTGGAATCAATCCTCCATATAATGCTGCTGATTATCTGTTGTCAATGGGTTCAAGTGTTGGTGATGGCTGTGGATTTTCAGTTTCAACAGACCAGAAAGTGGCAAGCTTCATTGGAGATTCCACATTCTTCCACAGCGGTGTTTCCCCATTGATCAATGCGGTTCACAACAAGCACAATTTTGTATTGACCGTTTTGGACAATAGGATTACTGCAATGACTGGAGGTCAGCCAAACCCAGGGATTCCTGTTGATGGAATGGGGGATGAGGCTCCTGAAATTTCCATTAGAAAACTTGCATTGGCTTGTGGATGTGATTACGTACGTGTCATTAATCCGTTTAACCTGGACCAGGTTGTAAAAACATATGTTGAAGCTTTCCAAAGGGATGATACTGCAGTAATTATTTCAAAAGCTCCATGTACCTTGATTAAAGGCTTGACCAAAAAGCCTCCTGTACAATTTGTTGAGAAAAATTGTAATGATTGTGACAAGTGCGTAAATGAATTGGCTTGTCCGGCTATTTCAAGGGTCAATGGAAAAATCACAATTGACGAATCCCAATGTGACGGATGTAATGTTTGTATACAAGTCTGTAAATATGGCGCTTTAGAGGCAGGTAGGTGATAATATGGATAATCATTATAGTATTTATATTTGCGGTGTAGGAGGTCAAGGAATTATTAAAACTTCTACAATTATCGGTGAAGCTGCAATGAATCAGGGCCTGGATGTGGTGATGAGCGAAATTCACGGAATGTCTCAAAGGGGAGGATCTGTTTCAACTGAATTAAAAATTGGAGGATACAATTCTTCTATCATTCCAAATCATGCTGCAGACATGTTGCTTTCCTTTGAACCGATTGAAACAATAAGGGGATTGGATAAGGTAAACTCCGAAACCAAAATTGTTTACAATACTCATCCGATAGTGCCATCTTCTTCTGATAAGGCGTATCCTGGTGTGGATAATATAACAAAGATTTTAAAGGAAAACTTTAAACATGTTCTTCCAATTGATGGAACTCAGCTTGCCATTGATGCAGGAAGTGTTTTATCCTTGAATATGGTTCTTTTAGGTGCAGTTACTGCTGATGATAAATTTCCGCTCACAAAAGAATCAGTTATTGATGCAATGAAAAACAATTTAAAACCTAAATTCCATGAAATGAATTTAAAGGCAATCGAAAGTGGATACAAATCTATCAAGGGTTAAATTTTATATAGTATTTAAATTAAAATATTAATTATATATGAGTTGTGGTATTATGGCTTACAAAATTGACAATGCTATTGTAAAAAAAGAGAGGGATGGTAGAATAACATTAATTGATCCGGAAAATGTCTTCAAAGATGAGGATGCATTCATTGCGATTAAAAGTGATGATTTGATAACTATTCAGCTTTTAATTAATGGTATTTTAAGTAATGATTTTCAAAACTGGAGGGAATTAGGTACCGTTCCCGAAACTGAACCTTTAAAAAGTCTTTTTGTACGTTTAGGTTATTCAAAAGAAGATATTTCAAATTTATTAAAAGAATTTTAGTTATAATTCTTTTATTCTTTTTTTTATCTATTAATTTTTCACGGTATTGAACAGATTAGTGTAGTTTGTTGAAATATGGTGATGAGGATAGTGATTTCTGAAAAGACTGAGGTCTCTTTAGAAAAGGTACTTTAAATCAAAGAAAGAATAATTTTTAGAAAAGAGTTAATCTTTTCTATAAATCCTTAATATCGTTTTCATCTAATATTTTAACATTGCTTTCTTTCAATGCTTCAATGGCCTTTTCCATATTTTCCAGTCTCATAACGACAATGGCTTCATCTGTTTTGCTGCTTACAAAGGCGTATAAGTATTCTAAGTTAATTCCTTTTTCATCAAAAACAGCTAATGTTGAGTTTAGGCCATTAGGTTCATCAGGAACTGCCAAAATAATGACTTCATTTTCCTTTACAATAAAACCGTCCTTTTCAAGAGCGGCTATTGCCTTTTCATTATCAGAAACGATTAATCTTAAAATTCCGTATTTTGTTGTATCTGCAATTGACAATGCACGGATGTTAATGTTTTCTTTTGCTAATGTATCAATAGCTTTTTTAATTCTTCCCTCTTTGTTTTCTACGAATATTGAAATTTGTTTCACTGCCATTTTATCACCTATTCAAAGTTCCTTTCATCAATTACACGTACGGCCTTACCTTCACTTCTTGGAAGTGATTCCGGCTCAACGATACTTACATCTACTCTAAGACCAGTTTCTGACCTGATGGATGCTTGTATTTCTTTTTCTACTCTTTCCATTTCTTTCATTTCATCTGAGAATAAATCTTTTGTAGCCTCAACCTTAACTTCCACTTCATCTAGGATGTCGGGTCTTGTTACATGAATCATGTAGTTAGGGCTTGCTCCGGAAACCTTAAGCAATGCCTTTTCAATTTGTGATGGGAAAACCATAACTCCTTTGATTTTTAGCATGTCATCGCTTCTGCCGGTGATTCTTGTCATTCTGACAGTTGTTCTTCCACATTCACATTTGTCTCCTATGAGTGAAGTCAAATCTTTTGTTCTAAATCTTAAAATAGGCATTCCGGTTTTTGTTAGTGAAGTTAGAACAAGTTCTCCCTTTTCACCGTAGTCTAGGGTTTCGCCGGTTTCGGGGTTTATAATTTCGGGATAGAAATGATCGTCCTGGATATGCATTCCGTTTTGTTCGCCACATTCCTGGGCAACTCCAGGGCCCATAACTTCGGTTAGACCGTAAATATTATGGGTTTTAATTCCAAGGGAACTTTCAATCCTTTTACGCATTTCATCAGTCCACATTTCAGCTCCATGTATTCCTGCCTTCAGATTAATGTCTTCAAGAGAAATTCCTGATTTTTCTCTGGACTCTCCAAGATACATTGCATAGGAAGGGGTACAGGTTAAGATATCACTTTGAAAGTCAACCATTGTATCGAGTTGCCTTTGTGTGTTTCCCGCTGAAATTGGAATGGTTATTGCTCCCATTCTATTTCCTCCGTGGTGAATACCGAATCCTCCAGTAAACAATCCGTATCCGTAAGCATTTTGGATAATATATTCTTTTTCAGCATCAGCCATCTTGAGTCCACGTGCAATGCATTCTCCCCAAATGTCCAAATCATTCTGTGTGTATGCGGTAACTGTTGGCTTTCCGGTTGTTCCGGATGATGCATGAACTTCAACGATTTCTTCACGAGGGACGGCCAAAAGTCCTAAAGGATAAGCTTCCCTTAAATCGCTTTTTGTTGTAAATGGAATTTTTTCAATGTCTTCAAGTGTTTTGATGTCTTCAGGCTTCAATCCGATTTCATCAAATCTTTTTTTATAAAATTCTACATTTTCATATGCGAGTTTTACGGTTTTTTGCAGTCTTTCTAACTGAATCTTATTTTTTTCTTCTTTGCCCATACATTCGGCTTTTTCATCCCAAAACATGATATCCCTATTTTAATAATTTTTTTTTAGCATGTTTAATTATGAATGTTATTTGATATAAAAGTTTAGTTAACTGTTTAATTTTTTGATTTCAATTTTAATTAGTTTTTAATGCTTTGATGTAAATATTGATTTAAACTCGTATAATTACAAAAGAATATCAATTTTTACTTTATTTAAGATATAAGGTATTTATAGTTTGTTATAATAAAATTTATATGGTGATTATTTTGAATTTAAAAATTGAAGAAGCTAAAAAAGAATTTGACGACAAAAATTATGTCGGAGCATTAGAAATTTTAAATGGCGAAGAATTTGAAGATGAATATTTCAAACTTGTCATGTTTCTTAAGATTGGCTGTTTAAGAGGTTTGAATCGTTTTGATGAAGCATTAATGGTAATCAATTCTGCTATTGAAAAATGCCCTTATGAGGATATTTTTTGGGCTCAAAAGGTTCAATGTCATTACTTCAATGGTGAAAAGAGGAATGCAGTCAGAGCTTTGGTTGAACTTGAGCGTATAGTTGATAGGAATGATGAAAGAGCTCTTGTGGATGTCTCTGAACTCTTTAGCTTGGTTGGCGATGATGAAAAAGCGTTGAAGTACTGTGATATGGCATTGTCTATTGATGGAGATTTTGTTGATGCCGTTCGACAAAAATCCATGATTGCAGGTTCTCTTAAAGATTATGACATGATGAGTGATTGTGCTGATAGACTTTTGGAACTTTATGATAAGGATATCTTAAAATTGTCGATTCCTTTCATGCTTAAATTGTTTTCTAAAAGATATGATGATGCTTTAAGTATTGTAAATAGTGTAGGTGTGCTTGATGATGAACATGAACTTTTGTTGAAATCTGCAATTCATAATGCTATGGCTGAAGATTTGAATATTGAAATCAGGACTTCTGCGCCTGTTGAAATTACGATTGATGAGGTTTTAAGGATTTTCATGGATTATCATTACCGTGGTGTTCAAGGGGGTGAAATTTGCGGGGCCAATTATTTGATTAGTGAAACAGAATAATGTACAAAAAAGTACATTAATGTATTATAGCAAGCTTTATATAACTTTGGATATAATAGATTAATTGTAATATTGATTTATTATATTTTAGAGGTAATTATTTATGGACGTAATGATTTTGGCAATCGTATTTATAATCTACATATTTGCGCTTGTTTTTGTAGGTTATTATGCGTACAAAAAAACCAATTCCTCTGAAGACTTCATGATTGCTGGTAAGGATACGCATCCATTTATCATGGCAATGAGTTATGGAGCTACTTTTATTTCGACAGCAGCTATTGTTGGTTTTGGAGGGGTTGCCAGTGAATATGGTATGAGTGTTTTATGGTTAGCATTCTTAAACATTATCATTGGTGTATTTATTGCATTTGTATTTTTAGGAAAAAGAACCCGTAGGATGGGACATGCATTGGGATCATTAACTTTCCCTGAGTTTTTGGGAAAACGTTTTGACAGTAAGTTTATCCAATATGCATCAGGATTGATTATTTTCTGTGCAATGCCAATTTATGCTGCAGTAGTATTGATTGGAGCTGCAAGATTCTTGGAATCATCCTTATTGATTGATTTCAGTATTGCACTTTTAATATTATCAATAATCATTACATTTTATGTATTGTTCGGAGGAATCCGTGGTGTAATGTATACCGATGCCCTGCAGGGAACAATCATGGTCGTTGCAATGGTGTTCCTGCTTGTATTTGTATATTGGCTTCTTGGAGGAGTCGACACTGCAAACACTGCGCTGACAAATATGGTTAATTTATATCCTGCAGACGCTATTGCAACGGGAGGTACGGGCTGGACGGCCTTCCCAGAGTTTGGAACACCTTTCTGGTGGTCACTTGTATCCTCAACATTAATCGGTGTAGGTATCGGTGTACTCGCACAGCCTTCACTGATTGTAAGGTTCATGACAGTTAAATCAGACAAGGAACTGAACAGGTCAGTATTGATTGGAGGAATCTTCATTGCAATCATGCCGACCACTGCATATATCGTAGGATCACTTTCAAATGTATACTTCTTCGATAAGTTAGGTAAAATCGCAGTGGATGTGGTTGGAGGAAACATCGACAAGGTCATTCCGACATTCATTACAATGGCGCTGCCTGAATGGTTTGTATATATATTCCTGTTATCATTGATTGCAGCAGCAATGTCAACTATATCTTCACAGTTGCACACACAGGGAACTGCATTCGGTGTGGATATTTACTCAGTACTGAGAGACAAGGCCAAAAGAAGATTGGATGACGTGTCAATTTCAAGAGTGGGCATTCTAATAGCTATTCTTCTTGCATTGATTATGGCATTTTCACTTCCGGGAAGTGTGGTTGCGCTTGGAACAAGTCTCTTCTTTGAAATCTGTGCTGCAGCATTCCTGCCAGTATTTTTAGGAGCACTTTACTGGAAAGGAATTACAAGGCCTGGAGCTATTGCAGGAATAGTTTCCGGAACATTGGTAAGTCTGTTCTGGCTGATGTTTGTATTCAAAAAGACTGCAGTTGGACTTGGAATCTGCAAATTCATATTGGGTGTGGATACAATCCTTCCGGCTGCACCATGGCCGTTTATTGATGTAATGTTGATAGCAGTGCCTGTTTCTGCAATATTTGTTATTGTTGTAAGTTTACTTACCAAACCTCCGGCTCAAGAGGTAGTTGATAAGGCATTCTCTCAAATTGATACAAAAGGAAGTGATGCATAATGGGAATTTTAGGAATTGAGGACCCATGGATTTGGGGAGTATATCTTGGAATTATATTATCAACACTTTTATGTATTGGTTATGGTATTGTAAACTGGAACAAAGGAGATTAGATTTAATCTTCTTTCTTTTTTTATTTTTCGTGCAGAATTAAATTTCAGAGCCCCTTTTATGAAAACTTAAGATTTTAGGCTTGAAGATATATATAATAGGATTTGAGAAGGAATTAATCTGGCCCTGATGGTTATAGGCAATCTAAAATCAAAAATAGATTATGAAGAAGATTTTCTTCATAATAAGTTATTTTTTCACTTTTGCAGTTTTTTTAACAGTTATCTTTTCATAACTCGCTTGATATTTGACTTTTTTACCAACTTTAAGTTTATTCAGGACATTTTTCTTAATTGTCACTTTCGCAATGCCCTTTGCATTGGTTTTTGCGATGTATTTCTTGCCCTTAAACTTGAAGGTAATCTTTTTAGCCTTAAGAGGAGTTGTTCCGTGTTTAAGAGTTGCTGTTAAAACAAGTTTTTTTGCAGACTTTTTAACTTTAACGGTTTTTAGGGTTAGTCCCAAATACTTATATGTGCATTTTGAAGTGATTACTCCATAGGTGTCCCTATAGCTTGGTGCGGAGTTGTCTTCGAAAGTACATTTGATAGCTTCTGACCAGAAGTTGGTATCTGAAAGTGAGGTGACAAACCCGTATATTGCCCCTCCTTTGCCTGCAGAATTCTTTACAAAGGTTGAACTTTCAAACAAACCGGTGAAATAAGCTACTCCTGAAACCCATTTTCCGTTGTTGTAATTTGAAGTAATCTCATGGCATTTAAAGTAGATTCCTCCACCATATTTGCGTGCCTGATTTTCGGTGAAAACAGAATTTTTTACATACAAATCCTTATTTCCAAATATTGCTCCACCTAATTCTCCGGCGGTATTGGATTTAAAGTTGCATGAGTTAACATCCAAATTGGAGAATGCATAAACTGCTCCGCCTCCACGGCCTTTTGCAACGTTATTTGTAAAAGTACATCCGGTTATGTAATCTTCACCAAACTTTATTGAAGCATCTACGCTTATTGGCAATATGAATTCCATATCTCCAATTATGGTTTTGTCCTTATAGTAATTCTCATAAAAATCAATGGACCCGTCAAATGACAGACAGAGAATGGCTCCTCCGTCACCTTTTGCAGTATTTCTATTAAAAACAGAATTTTTACAATTCAATTTGCCGACTGAATTGATTGCTCCGCCACAGCATTTTGCATAATTGTTTTCAAATTTACAATTATTGATGGTCAGATTTCCAAAATTGAATATTGCTCCACCGTAATAGTCAGTATAACCGTTTTGGAATTTTATATTATTCAGCACCACATTATTATTTTTTAACAGGCCAATTTCAATAAGAAATATCCTGGATTTTGACAATCCGTTAAATGAATGACCATTTCCGTTAATGGTTATATCTTTGCCGATTTGAATTCCATTTATGCCAAATCCTTCATCGTATGTGTAATCTTTGTCCAGAGTTATTATTGAACCATCTGGAGCATCATCAATCTTTTTTTGAAATGCGGTGAATGTTCCATCGTCATCACCAAGCAAGTTTTCTTGTGGAAGGTTTATTGTCTCATCACTGGATTCTTCGAGCAGCTGAAAATCATCATTGATTGTTAGTTCAGTATTATTCAAATCCTCTGCATTAACACTGGCAATGCCGAATAAAAGCAGAACAATACAAATGAATAATAATTCCTTTTTAAATTTCATATTTTCACCATTAATTTTTATCTATATTTATATTTTGTATTTAATATTATTTGTCTTTTTTTTAAAATATTTTCAGATAAAAAAGAAATGTTTAATATTAGGTATAATCATAAATATATAATGTATTTTTTAAAATTCTAAATTTAACAATTAAGTAAATTTTCTATTTTCTTAATTTTTAAGAAACTGGGGTATAAAATGGGTAAACGAAATGTAGGGAATGTTATTGAAATAATGAAAAGCGACTTCAAATCCGTTTTTTCAAATCCCATAGTGACTATCTTATTGTTGGGATTGATAATTCTGCCATCTTTATATGCTCTTATAAATATTCAGGCATGTTGGAATCCTTATGAAAATACTGGGGATGTGGAGTTTGCAATTGCTAATATGGATAATGGATCTTCTTTTGATGGCACTCCTATAAATGTTGGAAATGAGCTTGTTCAGGGATTGGATGACAACGATAAGTTCAAATGGACTTTTGTTACCGAAGAGGAATTGCGTAGAGGGGTTCATGATGGAGACTACTATGCAGGTATTATAATACCTAAAAATCTGACTGAAAATGTTCTGTCAATAGCCGGCGATAATCCTCAGCAGGCAAAACTCGAATATCTTGTTAATATGAAGGCAAACCCTGTTGGAGCTAAATTATCGGATTCTGCATCTAATGCAGTTTATTTATCATTAAATGCAAAGATTGTCGAGTTCATAAATATGGCGGCTTATGGAAAACTTGGTGAACTTCAGGAAGGGCTTTCTTCCGGAGCTACTCAATTGGCTAGTGGTGGAAGTCAGCTTTCAGCCGGTGCAGATCAGGTATCTTCCGGCGCTTCACAGGTTTCCGATGGAGCCACTAAAGTGCAGAAAGGTTCTAAGAAACTTGAAAGCGGTGTAAGTGAAGTAGATAAGGGGTCTAAAAAAGTAGAAAAAGGTGCACAGAAAGTTAAAGAGGGTTCTAAGAAATTGGAAAGCGGTTCTAATCAGGTTCAATCAGGTTCTGATGAGTTGCAATCAGTAATTGATCCGTCATTAATGCCGGACAATCCTGTTAAGGATTATATAGAAAACAGTGCCAAAGTGGCTGAGGGCAGCGGTGAAGTTGCTCAAGGTGCCAGTAAGTTAGCTGATGGGTCAGTTACACTGGCTAAGGGGTCATCTAAATTGGCTAATGGTTCAAGTACTCTTGCAAATGGGGCCAATACTTTGGCCAACGGTTCTAGTGAATTGGCAAAAGGTTCGCTGGCTCTTGCGGCAGGTTCCCAGATGCTTTCCGGTGCAGCGGCTCAGGCATTGTTTACAGCTGCCGGCGCTCTTGCATCATCTGCAGATTCACTCTCAGGAATCACAGGCATAAATGAAACGCTCCTTGGAGACTATTTCTACTCTCCAATAAAATTGGACAGACATGAAATTTTCCCAGTTCCGAATTACGGATCTCAGATAGCTCCATTCTACCTTGTTTTGTCCATGTGGGTTGGAGCATTGATTACCTGCGCAATGTTAAAACCGGGAACCAGTGAAGGAACCAAATACACTCCTCTTGAAATGTACTTCGGTAAGCTGGCATTGTTTTTAGTAATGAGCATATTCCAAGGATGTGTGACAATAATTGGTTCATTTATATTGGGCATATATGTTGCTGAACCTTTAATATTCATAGTGTCGGCGATACTGGTATCGGGAGTTTTCATGGTATTGATGTATTCATTTGTTTCCGCTTTGGGAGATGTTGGAAAGGCTATTGGAATTCTATTGCTGCTGTTCCAGATATCAGGAACAAATGGTATTTATCCGATTCGGATTATGGATTATCCATTCCAGGTTGTACATCCTTATCTGCCGATGACATATGCGATAACATTAATACGTGAATCACAATTGGGTATGGTCTGGTCTAATTACCTGCCTGCATTGGCGGTACTTTTAGCAATAGGTTTAGCTACTGTTATAATTTTACTTATTGTCAAGGAAAAAGCAGACAAACCGACACACTACTTTGAAAAACGTTTAGAAGACAGTGGTTTATTCTAGAAGTTATTTTAACTTCTATTTTCTTTTTTTTTAAAAGGTAATGGTATAAAATGTGGAGGGATTAGTATCCCATTGCTTCAAGCATTGATTGAATACCTAAAATAATAATTGCCACACCACCAAATATTTCAATATAATCGGCATATTTGATAGCTATTTTTGTTCCGTATGTTCCGAGCAATAGCCATAGGACTACTGCAATCAAACTCAATACACTTAAAATGATTGGATTTACATGGGCTACAGCACCTTGGGATGCCAAAATAAGGTTTTCTATGTTTCCAAAAATAAGCAATCCGGTAAATGGAGCATAGTCTTTTAAGTTAACCATTTTATGCACGTCCTTTTGTTTCTCTTATGTGGTGCACTGCTTCTATAATGGCCTGAACACCTAAAATGAAAATTGCAAGTCCTCCAATGAATGTGATATATTGGGAATATTGCATCGCCATATCAGTTGCCACAAATCCAATAACCAACCATATGATTACTGCTATAATACTTAATCCGCCTAAAACCTTCGGATTTACTCCTCCAACAACGCCCTGAGACGCTAAAATAAGGTTTTCTATGTTTCCAAAAATAATCAATCCTATAAATGGTAAATATTCAGTTAACATTTAATCACCATTATCATATTATTTATCTAATTATTAATAAATATTAAGATTTTAGACAACATTTCCCATATAAAATGAACTTATGAGTAGATAAATGTTATTTATTTGAAGCGATAAATAGAATATTGATGAATGTAAATGAAAATGAAAAGATTTTTACAAAATCATTTTTCCTTATATTTGGAGCATTGCTTTTTACGGCTCTTGTAATGTATGCGCTGATGTCTACAGTAACGGAATATGCCACAGCAATGGGTTCAACTGCAATGATTGCAGGATTGGTTTCTGGAATATATGTCTTTGGAGGTTTGTGTTCAAGAATATATTCCGGGGATGCATTGGGAAGAGTGGGCTGGAGAAAGATAGCTATAGTATTTATGACCATTCATTTCATGTCATGTCTTCTGTATTTTGTCGTTGATAATGTTGCATTATTATTGATTGTTCGCTTTATCCATGGTATTGGCTTTGGAGCATCTGCAAATGCTATAGTCACAATTGCTTCAGCAATTTTACCTAAAAAACGCTTTTCAGAGGCATTTGGATATTTCATGCTTGGAACAACAATGGCGGTGGGACTCGGACCATTTATTGGCGGGTTCTTATATGATTTTTCAGGAGCCTATGGCTGTTTTATTGCAGCAGGAATCTTTTCGGCTATGGCATTGCTTTTCATGCTTTTGATTGACATTGACAAATATGATGTGAACAATGAGATCCCTGATGATAAGGAGTATTCGGGCATCGAAAAGGTTATCGAATTCGGTGCTGTTCCGGTTTCACTTTTTACTGCCATAACAAGTTTGGGTTACGTTTCAATATTGTCATTTTATAGATTATATGCGGTCGAAGTTAATTTAACAGGCATATTTTCATGGTTTTTTATAATCTATTCAATCTGTCTGGTTGTTACAAGACCATTGGCCGGCAAAATTCAGGACAATGGTGGAGATAGGATTGTTTGTGTTGTGGGAATAATTGCCCAATCAATAGGAATATTGCTGATTGCATTAATTCCATCAACGTTCACTGTAATAATATGCGCTATCGGTACGGCGCTTGGATTTGGAACCCTGAACTCAGCATGCACTGCAATAATTACAAGAAATACTCCTCAACATCGCCGTTCTTATGCATTGTCGACATTTTTCATATTCTGTGATGCAACAATAGGCTTTGGACCTGCACTTTTGGGTTGTTTTGTTTCTGAAAGTACAGGATATGCTCCATTGTATCTGATTTCTTCTGTAATTACATTGGTGGCTTTGCCGATTTGCTTGTATGCATTAAGAAAAACAGATTAATCATGTGAGGACAAATTCATGAGTCAACACTTTTTTATAATTCCTTTTTCAAATTAATTTCATGAAAGAACTATTCGCTAATTTTGAAAGAATCGAGAAAAACGATCCTGAATTTCATGAAGTCTTTAAAAACTTTGCTTACGCAGAGGTCTTTGAATATTCCACATTGACCGAAAAGGAATCAATTCTGGTGACTCTGGCTAGTCTTATTGCCTGTCAATCTCCAAAGGCATTTAAAAAGATTTTGATTTCCGCACTGGATATGGAAATAACTCCTGAAGAAGTTAAGGAATTGCTCTATCAGTCTGTTCCTTATGTGGGTTTTGGACGGGCACACAATTTTTTCGGCATTGTGATTAAGGTATTCAATCAGAAGGGAATTGACATGCCTTTAGAAAAAAGGTCAAATACCATTCAGGAGGATAGACATCAAAAAGGGCGTGAAATTCAGGAAAGATATTTCGGCACTGAATTTGTCCAAAGTTTAAATGAAAATACTCCCGAAGGCCAAAAGCACTTCAACACATTTTTGGAAGGTTTCTGTTTTGGTGATTTCTACACTCGTGATGGCTTGAACGATCAGCAGAGGGAATTAATCACATTTGTATTTATCGCAACTTTGGGAGGCTGTGAAAATCAGCTTAGGGGTCATGTTCAGGGCAATCTGGCAGTTGGCAATGACAAGGAAAAACTGATTTCAGCAATAACTGTTGTCGTGCCTTACATAGGTTTTCCAAGAACACTCAATGCACTGTCAATTGTCAATGAAATCTGCAAATAGCTAAATATATATACTATCAATTTTCACTAATTAAACAAGTGAGAGTGATATTATGATATACAAATGCACCATATGTGGCCATATCCACAATGAGGAAGCAACAGGAATACTTTTAAAGAATCTTGACAAATGTCCAATCTGTTCACAGCCAATTTCAAAATTTGTTGAAGTTGAAAACTCACAATCAAGTGAAAACACACTTCAGGAAGACTCAAATCTGTCATATGACAAGGATTATGCTAAAAGCGATAGGGACATAAGGCAAATGGATGCCATTCATGAAATGGCAATTACCGGAAAATCAATAGTTTCAGCAATGTATACCGATTTGGCTATGCCAAGCTGGGATGAAATTCTTATTTTGGGAGCTCAACTTAACCCTCAGCCTTTGGAATCGGATGTTGAGGTAAATACACAAACAGTCATTGGTAAAAACGCTAAAAAACCATTGGTTATTGAAAGCCCAATTTACATCACCCATATGTCTTTTGGAGCTCTCTCAAGTGAAACCAAAATTTCACTTGCAAGGGGAAGTGCGGCCATTAAAACCGCTCAATGCAGTGGTGAGGGAGGTATTCTTCCAGAAGAGATGAAAAATGCATACAAATATATTTTTGAGTATGTTCCAAACAAGTACTCCGTAAATGATGAAAATCTAAAAAATGCAGATGCCATTGAGATTAAGATTGGCCAGTCAACAAAACCTGGTCTTGGGGGCCAGCTTCAGGGCGAAAAGGTAACTTCAAAAATTGCAGAAATCAGAGGCAAGGCTTTAGGTGAGGATATTCACTCTCCTGCAACAATACCTGAAGTCAATTCAAAAGAGGATTTGAAAGATTTGGTTGATGAGTTAAGGAAAAGATCCGATGGCCGGCCGATCGGTTTGAAATTTGCTGCCGGAAGGATTGAGGATGATTTGGATTATGTATTGTATGCGGGACCTGATTTCATAACTATTGATGGGCGTGGGGGTTCGACCGGTGCAAGCCCTAAGATAATAAGGGATTCGACATCTGTTCCAACAATTTTTGCTCTCTCAAGAGCTCGAAAATACTTGGATGAACATGAAAGCGATATTTCACTCACCATAACTGGAGGATTGAGAGTATCTTCTGATTTTGCAAAGGCTCTGGCAATGGGTGCTGATGCGATAGCTATCGGCACTGCGGCCATGATTGCTGCGGCCTGTCAGCAGTATAGAATCTGCGATACCGGGGACTGTCCTGTGGGTGTCGCAACTCAGGATGAGGAGTTGAGAAAACGTTTGAAAATAGAGACTGCATCAAAACGAGTTGAAAATTTCTTGAGAGTTTCAACCGAAGAGCTTAAAACCTTTGCAAGAATAACAGGACACAGGGACGTGCATGATTTAAACGTTAATGATTTGTGCACAATAAACTCAGAAATATCAGATTATACCGACATTAGACACGCATAAAAAAGATTGAGGGTTAATGTTTTCACATTAATGCTTAATCACATCTCTTCAACATCAGGTATCGTTTTTAATTTCATCTGTTGCATTGTTGGGCAAAAATACTCCCATTATCATCGGAGGTTTTAACACATTAATCCATATGTTGCATGTCAGATATTTAATTTGGATTGTAATGTTTGACATTTCGTTTGATTATAAGTTTAATTATATTCGTAAATACCTCTAAAAATTCTTTAAATTTAATTATCTGTAATCTAATTAAATTTTGATTTTACGAACTGTTTTTCAATGATTATTTTTCATAACATTTCTTTATATATTCAGATTGTTAAAATATTAAATGGTGAATTATTATTCATAACGAAATTTGGAGAAAATTTTAAGGATTATAAATAATCGCTGCAACGGTACTGTAATGTCCATCTGCAGTTGATATGGATTAATATAATATCTTCAATGAGATAATAAATTCATTTAAACATTATGAACTGTAAAATATTGATTAAAGTCCAGATGATATTGACTTTTCGAATCAGACATTCTCATAATTATAAAACAAATTTGAAATAGTAAATTTGGCGAAACATTGTGGGATATGATTTTTGAGATTTGATTGTTTCGTTATGAAAAAATATATATGTCATAGAAAAGTTAATTATAATTACTAATCATGATAATTGAATAATAATTTAGGATTGGAAAATAATTAAGAGGAAATGTTTTGAAATTAAACTAAAAAACAATTTCTTTTTTAAAATTATTTTGATTATCTGGCAATTCTTTTATCTGCAGTTCATATGATGTATATAAAAGTTAATATTGATAACAAAAAATATGCTCGTTTGAGCCGTCAAGATTATTTGAATCGTCTTTTTACGGGTCCGGTTATTGATTCGATGTCTGATAGTGTATTTTGTAAATTATTTAAAGAGGAGGACAAAAATGAAATCTATGAAAAAAGTTTTATTTGTTGCAGTCTTATTGGCAATAGTTGTTGTTAGTGTCAGTTCCTGTTCTGCGGGTCTATTTGACTTTTTAGGTGGGTCATCTGATAACGCAACTGATACTAGTTTAGATGGACAGGAAGTTAAATTAGCTGCTGCGGCTAGTTTAAAGAATGTTTATGATGAAAAGTTAATTCCTATGTTTGAAGAAAAATATCCTGGTGTAAAAGTTACACCTACATACGCTTCAAGTGGGGATTTACAGACTCAGATTGAAAATGGTTTAGGGGCAGACGTATTCATGTCCGCTGCTAACAAACAGATGAACGCTTTAGTAGATGAAGGCCTAGTTGACAATGATACCAACCTTCAATTTTTAGAAAATAAGGTTGTTTTAATTGTGCCTAAAGATTCAACTGCTAACATCTCTTCATTTGATGATTTGAAAAATGTAGAAGGCAACATTGCTATTGGAGATCCTGAATCCGTACCTGCAGGCCAATACGCTCAGGAAGTATTAAACAACACTGGTATCTGGGATGAGGTTGAACCTAAATTATCCTTAGGTACTGATGTAACTGCAGTATTAAATCAGGTAGCTCAAGGATCTGCTGATTGCGGTATTGTTTACGCTACAGACGCTAAATCCAATGATGATGTTAAAGTAGTTTGTGAAGCACCTGAAAATGCTTTAAAAACTCCAGTAATTTACCCTGTAGCTGCACTTAAAAATTCAACTGATTCAAGTGCTACAAAAGCATTCATGGACTTCTTACAAACTAAAGAAGCTAAAGACGTATTCGTTGACTACGGTTTCACCCTTCATGAATAGATTTGGTATAAATTATTCATTTGAATGGTAAATAATGTTAAGGTGATAAGACATGATGGATTGGTCCCCAATTTTCATTTCAATGAAAACTGCAAGCTTGTCAATATTCATAACCTTTTTTGTAGGTTTAATTGTTGCTTGGGGTCTTGTTAAGATGAAAAATGACACCGCAAAGATAATACTTGACGGCATTTTTACATTGCCAATTGTATTGCCTCCTACTGTAGTAGGGTTCTTTTTATTGTATATTTTTGGAGTCAGAGGACCAATTGGAAGTTTTTTTATAGATTTCTTTGCCGTAAAAATAGCTTTTTCATGGCCTGCAACTGTTATAGCTGCAGTCGTCATGTCTTTTCCTTTAATGTATCGATCCGCTCGTGGAGCATTTGAACAGGTGGATTCCAACTTATTGGATGCCGGCCGTACCTTGGGAATGTCAGAGTGGAAAATTTTCTGGAAAGTTTTATTTGCAAATGCATTGCCAGGAATTATTAGTGGCGGAATTCTTGCTTATGCTAGGGGCTTAGGAGAATTTGGTGCTACAGCTATGCTTGCAGGTAATATTGCCGGTCAAACTAGAACTCTCCCTATGGCGGTTTACTCTGAAGTGGCTGCAGGTAATATGGGAGACGCTTTTAATTATGTAATAGTCATTGTTGTCATATCATTTATAGCTATTTTTATTATGGACTATGTTTCCATACGAAAGGAAAAGCAATGGAGAAACTAAAATAAATTATGGAAATATCTGTGGATATGGGGAAGGATTATGAATAATAAATTGTTAAAAGTAAATATTCAAAAGGAACTTAAGGAATTTGATTTGGAAGTTGATTTTGAATTGAAAAACAAGCGTTTGGGTATTCTTGGTCCTTCTGGTTGCGGTAAAAGTATGACGTTGAAATCCATTGCAGGTATTGTCACTCCAGACAATGGTGTTATAAGTTTAAATACTGGTGAAGAAACAGTTTATTTTGATTCTAATAATAAAATTAATTTAAAACCTCAAAAAAGAAATGTGGGTTATTTATTTCAGAATTATGCTTTATTCCCCAATATGACTGTTGAAGAAAATATTGCAGCGGGTTTGCCTAAAAACCATGATGGAACAATAGTATCTGAAATGATTAAGCGTTTTCATTTGGAAAGTTTGGAAAAAAGACACCCTAGACAATTGTCTGGTGGTCAGCAGCAAAGAGTCGCTTTGGCTCGTATAATGGCTTACAGTCCTGATGTAATATTATTGGATGAGCCGTTTAGCGCAATGGATACATTCCTAAAAGAACAGTTGCGTGTTGAGCTTTCTAATTCTCTAAGGGATTTTGACGGATTCTCAATCATGGTAACTCATGACCGTGATGAGGCGTTCCAGTTTTGTGATGAGCTTATAGTCTTGGATGAAGGTAAAATCATAGCTAAAGGCGATACATATGAAATATTTGAAAACCCAAGAAAAGTTCAAGTTGCAAGACTTACAGGATGTAAAAACATTTCAAAAATTGAAGTTATAGATGATTATCATCTTAAATCCCTTGACTGGGGAATTATATTTGAAGTATCTGAAAAGATTTCTCCTAATATTACTCATATAGGAATAAGGGCACATGATTTTTCAGCTGCTGAAAAAGGAGATGTCAATTCCTTTGATACATTAAATTCAACCAAATTAGAAATGCCCTTTGAGTGGGAAATAACTCTGGCAAACGGATTATGGTGGAAATGCGATAAACTGATTTATGAGCATGAATTTGTGATTCCTGAGTACTTAAAGATAGATCCTAAAGATATAATATTGCTTGAAGAGTAGCTAATATTTAAAGCAGCTCTCCTGATGGTTGTCGATGATTCCAATTGATTCCAGGTATGAATAGATTATTGTCGGACCGACAAATTTCATTCCTCTTTTTTTCAAGTCTTTAGAAATGTGTTTGGACAGTTCGGATTCGGTTAAAAATTCCGCTTTTATAATTTTGCCATCGGTAAATCCCCAGATGTAGTCATCAAAACTTCCAAATTCCTCTTGTATTTCAATGAATATTTGGGCATTGTTTATTGCCGATGTGATTTTTCCTTTATGGCGAATTATTCCATCGTTTTGCAAAAGTTCATTAACTTTATCGTCATTGAAATTCGCCACTTTTGCCACATCAAAATCATCAAATGCCTTTTTAAAGTTTTCACGTTTTTTGAGTATTGTAATCCATGAGAGTCCTGCTTGGAATGATTCCAAAACAAGCATCTCGAAGAGTTCCTTATCGTCATGTGTTGGAATTCCCCATTCCTCATCATGGTATTTAATATAAATCTCTTCACTTCCCGCCCAATTGCACCGATTCTTATTCATGAAAATACTTATTATAATCTTAGTTTAAATAATTTGCCTAGTAAAAAATGCTCTTCTTGAGGGTTACAAAAACCGTTTGTTTACGCTATGGCCAAACGCCCCATATTGAAAATTGGAAGTGGAGTAAAACAAGTGTTTCGACATAAAATATAAAATTTTTTCAATAATTTTCGTAAATTATTGAATTATATATATTATTAAAAATATAATCATATTCATGAATGAGTTCAACAGCACCGACAAAAAGATTATTAATGCCACCTTTAAAATTCTTCAAAAGGAAGGTTTCGCCAAAGCAACAACTAAAAAAATAGCTGCCGAAGCGGGTGTGAATGAGGTAACTATTTTTAGAAAATTCCAAAATAAGAACAATTTGGTTGAGATTACAAAGGAATGCTATCTTGTGAGGTATCTTGAAAAGATGGAGGAGATTTTTGATTTCAATGAGGATGATGAAATTGAGGAGTATCTCCAAAGTAATTTTGTGGGACTTTTAAATCTCTCAGAAAATGAATATAGCATTATTAAATTGGCAATGGAAGAGGTTAGAGATATACCTGAGAGAAAACAGCTGATTTCCAGAATCACCGGTACAATCATCGATAAATTGGAAGAGTTTTTCAAATCTCAAATTGAAAAAGGCAAAATCAGGCAGATTGATGCGAGAGTATTGGCTGGGATGTGTTTCAGTATAACCTTCCAGTCCGTTATTTTGTGGAAAGTTTACGATATGAGTCCTAGTGTTGAAACAGATCAGTATGCCAATAACTTCTTAGACATATTATATAATGGAATAAAAGTCTGATTATTGTTTTTTAATTATTTTAAGATGTAAGTGAGCACTTACATTCGAAAAACTTTATATATGGCTGAGTTCATATTATTAATTGCCTTTTTGATTTTATTAAAGAAATCAAAAAGCACTCTTTTATTCCTGGTGATAATATGGACGTTAGAAATATAATAGTTTTAATATTCGTTTCTCTACTCTTGTTTTGCACTGTCTGTGCACAAAAAAATGTAGATGATTTTAATATAGATGAATCCTATAATAATGCATACAATGGAACTTCAAATTCATTGTATCTAAATGAAAAGCAGGACTCCGGAATCATCATTTACAAGTACGTAACCGATGATGTTGATGATGACGATGATGCTTATGATGATCTAATCCATGATGACGGCAGAGACTATTTGACCAATGATGATGATTTAAAAGTAGATATTAGCTCAGACAATATCGTTAATTTCACAGATTATGACCACGCACAGCACGGAGTTGCTGAAGTAATAAACTGTGGCGGTGAAGACTATGTTATTGTATTCTGGACAAAAGATACAAGTAATGTAGACAATAACGATTTAATTTCTCAATTAAATGAATTCAATAAGGATAATAATGTAAAAGCTATTGCATTCTAATTATCCTTTTTCTCCTATTTTTTTTAACTTGTAACGCGAACAATTCGCATTATTCTTCTTAAAATTAATATAGTTATATCTATAATGAATATTTCCAAAAAAAATAATTATGGAGTATTTTTTTTACTTTTTTGTGAAAAACATCATGTATTAATAAAGTAGTGACCTATATAATAATAAGAGGGGATTTAAATGACAACATTGGGTATGGGAATGATGAGACTTCCTATTTTGGAAGAGAATAATTTCAAAAGTATTGATTATAATCAGGTCAATAAGATGGTAGATGCATATATTGATGCAGGATTTAACTATTTTGACACAGCATATGTTTACCATGAGGGTATTGCGGAAGACGTATTTAAGAAATGTGTAGTTGAAAGGTATCCAAGGGAATCCTTTAAAATTGCCACCAAATTGCCGTTATTTGTAATAACTGAAGAATCACAACTGGAACCGTTGTTTGAAGAGCAGCTAAAAAATTGTGGCGTTGATTATTTTGACTATTACATGTTGCATAATGTGAGCGGTTTTACAGAAACTGCATGGAAGAATGTTGATTTGTATTCATTCGTCCAAAGGAAAAAGGAAGAGGGATTCATTAAACATGTTGGGCTGTCCACTCATGGCGATGCTGAATTTCTTGAGGAAATTTTGATGGAACATCCGGAATTGGAGTTTGTATTGCTTCAGATCAATTATCTTGACTGGGAAGATGAAAATATCGAATCAAGAAAATGTTATGAAGTTGCACAAAAATATGGCAAACAAGTAATGATTATGGAGCCGTATAAAGGAGGATTTTTAGCAGATATTCCAAAAGAAGCAGAAACTCTCCTTAAAGATTATCATCCTGATAAATCTATTGTTTCATGGGCGATGAGATTTGTTGCCAATTTGGATGCCTGTGTTGTTTTGACTGGTGCAAGCAGTATCGAGCAGCTTGAAGACAACATTCGGGAATTTAAAAATGCCGATCCGCTGAATGATGAGGAACATGAACTTCTGGAGGAAGTTTCGAAAATCATCAACAGCAACATCACAGTGGACTGCACAAAATGCAGATACTGCGTGGATTCATGTGCTGAAGAAATTGACATTGCAAAAATCTTTGATTTATATAATAAACATAAGATGCTTGACACAGACCTCTGGACACAATTTGGAAATGCATATCTGAATTATTCAAAGCTTGAAGGAGTTGGAATAGCTTCGGATTGCATTGAATGTGAGATGTGCATTGAAGAATGCCCGCAGCAGATAAATATTCCTGAAGTTTTAAAGGATGTTGCCGAAACCTTTGAAACCCAAATTTATGGCTTTGAAAATTAAGTTAATTTTAATAATAATTAAGTAGATATTTATAAATAGTTATTTTTATTGGTGTATAATATGATACCAGGTATGAATAAAAAGCAAATGAAACAAATGGAAAGACAAATGAAAAAAATGGGTATGAAAATGGATGAACTTGAAGGAGTTCGTGAAGTCATTATCCGTTTTGATGATAAAGAATTAATTATAGATAATCCTAGTGTAAGTCTTATGAATGTCATGGGTCAGGAAACCTATCAGGTTGACGGTAAGGCTCGTGAAGTTGAATTGGAATATGAAATTGAAATTCCTGACGAAGACGTTGAAATGGTAGCTAACAGTGCAGGTGTAAGCGAAGATAAAGCAAGAGAAGCACTTGAAGAATGTAAAGGCGATCTTGCGGAAGCTATCATGAAATTAAATCAATAGATAACATGACTTTGATTGTACACATTTCCGATTTGCATGTGTCAAATTCAACATTCGATGAAGAGGTCTTCATGAATGCGGTCACAGAAATCAACGAGTTGCAGCCGGATATGATTGTTTTAACAGGAGATTTGACCGAAAACGGTTTTTATGTTGAGTTTGAACAGGCCGCCAAATATTTGGAAATGTTTGAAGCTCCATTATTTGCAGTTCCCGGAAATCATGATGCTCGTAACTTAGGTTATCAAACCTTTGAAGAGCTTATAGGTGAGAAAAGTTGGAAATTGACAATGGATGGCAATTTCTCAGTAATGGGACTTGACAGCAGCTCTCCCGATGAGGACAAGGGCCATGTTGGTACGCCTCAGCATATGTGGCTTGAGCATCAGTTGGACGAATGTGTAGTTAATGAAAATTTCTCAATTGTCGCCCTGCATCATCATGTAGTTTCCATTCCTCAAACTGGGCGTGAACGCAATGTTTTATCAGATGCAGGAGATGTTTTAAAGACATTAACAACCCATGAAGTGGATTTGGTTTTATCCGGACACAAGCATGTTCCAAACATCTGGAAAATAAACGACACTATTATTGTTAATGCCGGATCTCTTTGTTCTATCAAACTGAGGGGTAAAAATAAAAATTCATACAATGTTTACAATATAACTGATGAGGATATTGAGATTTTCCTCCATCAGGTTAATGGTGAAAAATTTCTATTTGGAAAGTATCCAAGAAACGTTATATAAAATAACTTTAAATATGGAATGGAATAAATATACTATATTGATTTTAAATTAATTGTTAAGGTGATATTATGAAAGTGGTCGTAGATGCTTCTAATGTAGCATATCATGTCAAAAACAAAAATGGACAGCCTCAAATGTCCAATATTCTTGCTGCTGTAAAAGCATTAGAAGAAAGTGAAGATGAATTTGTAATTATTGCCGATGCATCACTTCGCCATGATATTGATGATAAGGAAAAATTTGCAAAATTGTTGGAAAGTGACAATGTCGAAGAAGTTCCACCGGGAAATGATGCAGATCATTTTATTTTAGATATTGCTAGTCGTGAAAAAGCAAAAGTCTTATCAAATGATAAATTCAGAGATTATGCTGCTGAATTTAGAAATATTGCTTCAATGAGAATTCCTTTCATAATTGACAACGGTAGATTGACCTTTGGAAAACCAAAAAAACCTAAAAAAGATAGGAATATCCTACAACATATTTGTGATGAAATTATTAAGGAATTGAACTTTAAAAAATGGGAAATCTATACTGGTAAGGAAGGATTGGAAATTTCTCCATTAAATATCGCTAAACAGGCAATTATTCGTATTGACAATGAAAACAATGCGGAATCCAAATTGGAAAACATTTTTGCGAAAATACCAATGTTCAATAAAATTGTAGAGATGGTAGATGATGTGGAAATAGCCGCTCCATATGTTATTTTCGTATTGGTTCATCCTAAAGATTATAAAGTTGCTGTAAAAAATGCAGGTAACATCTCAGTTACCGTTGCAGACAGATTAGGTTTGGAGAAAAAACCTTTGATTGCAGTACGTAATGATTTATTTACAAAACCTGGAACTTTTGAGTTAAATATTCTGCTTGCAGATGAAGTTACAGAGACAGCGCCTTACAATGTTTTGGTGCGTGTATGCGAACATGATGAGGTATTCATTAAAAGGAATTCAAGAAATATAGCCAGTACAATTGCCGGCAGACTTGGATCCTGGAAATTCCCATTCGTTTCTGTAAAGCCTGATATGCTTTTGGAAAAACCGGGGGATTTTGAAATAGAGCTGGAAAAAGGAGGAGACTTGGATGGCTAACAGTTTGACTAAGTCTTTCATTAAGCTTACCACCAAGCTCAATCCCATTGCTGTTGGAACAAAATTTTTTCCAACAAATTCATTGGAAACAGAATATGTAGAGTTGTTTAATTATACTCAGACTATTCTATTTGAGCTTGAGAAAGCGGAGATTACTTCAGATACAATTTTGAAAAATCTCATTCGTGATGTGGGTGCTGAAAACCTTCCGAAGGATTACACATTCCATGAATTGAAACCGGCAGAAAACAAAATCGAAGAATATGCTCTAGTGAGCAATATCATCATGGGAAGTGACCGTTACCTTTATGTTGAATTGGCTCATCCTTCTCGTTTGATTGACATATTTGTAAAGATTATTCAAAACGAAAAAGGAGAGATTGTAGAAAAAACAGCAACAGAACTCGTCTCAAAAATGCTTAGTAAAAATGACGCTATTCGTGTTGCTATTGAACTGATTGGTATCGGTTTATCTGAAGGTGTTCAAGTTACTTCTGCGGTCGGTATGACTGGTGCAGCTTCTATTGAGCGTGCAATCCATTACACTCAAAGTGTTGGCAGTTTTCCAGGTATCGCATTTACAAAATTAGGTGGAGAGTATGCATTGGTATTTGATTCACCATTCTTACTTCAGGAATCACGACCCGTAGATTTGGAAAATTATCTGTTCATCGATTTAATTGATTCCACTAAATTCATTAGCAAAAACGGCAGAAACCAATTAGTGGATCTCATGACCGGAATTAAAAACTTTATTGAAACCGAATGTGAGGGTGAACTTGAAGGTTATCGTGAAGGTGGAGACGATTTTATTGCAAGGTTTCCGTCAAAGGATTTGGCTATACGTGCCGGACTGGATGCCGCATGGTTTGCACTGGACAATGGTGCTAAAATACGTGCAGGTATTGGAAGAAGCAGACGTGAAGCCGGTGAAAGGGCTCAATTGGTTGACGATTTGAATTCAACAGCTCCACTGTCATTGGTCGTTTTTGAGCTGGCCAACGGTTTATATGCTTACAATATTCCAACCGAATTTACAAGAACTCTGATTAATTTGGTGGAAAATGAAAAACCTAAATTGATTGGAGTATTTGCATTTGTATTTATATTTGCATATTTAATGTCAATTTTAGGACTTGGAATGTTTAGTTTCATTGGGGTCATATTGGCTCTTGTTTATGCAGTTATTGCTTAATCAACTAGAATGTGAATAATTATGAGACGAAAAAAGGATGATAAAAGAGTTTTAAGATCAGGAAATGGTCGCCAGAATACTTCTAAAAGAAAAATAGGAAGGAATAGGAAAAATAATTTCAATTATCGTCCAAACATGTCCTATAATCCTCGCAATAGGAATTCTCATAAAAAAAGAAAAACAAGCGGTACACTTATTTTAATAATGATTTTGGCATTGGTTGCTTTTGTCATTGGTGCGGGCATTGGTGTTTCTTTAAGCTTTGATGATGGCAGTGATGATGAAGGACCTCAGTATGAAAATGTCACCGAAGAAATGTTGAAGGATGTAAATAGCAGCAAAGCAATTTCTTATGATAAGGAAGTTGATGCTGTAGATTTTAATGAAAATACTACTTCGCAGCTGAATATTCAGCAAAAAGAATCGGAAGATTAATTTTTTGTGATTTTTATGAATTATATTAAAGAACTTGATGGAGGATTTTCTGTAATTGAAAATCTTAAAGTATCAGGGGCTCGTGAAGGTAAATATGGTGTAAGCATTATTGTTTCTCCAAACAGTTCTGCTTCAGCAGTTTTCACTTCAAATAAAGTTGTTGCGGCTCCGGTTAAGTACACTCAAAATGTTTTAAAAAAAGGTATTGTTTCAGCTGTTTTCGTAAACAGTGGAAATGCAAATTGTTTTACAGGAAAACAAGGTTTTAAGGACTGTGAAACATTAGTTGAGTTGTTATCTGTTGATTTAAAAATACCTAAGGATGAAATAGCTATTGCATCTACAGGTGTCATCGGTCGTGAAATGCCGATAGATATCATTTCCAAAGTGGCTTATGAATCCTTATCTAAATTGGGCAGCAATCCAGAAAATTCACTTGCAGCCGCAAAGGCGATTATGACAACCGATACTTTTCCAAAGGAATGTGCTGTTGAAGTAACTTTAACAACTGGTGAAACTGTAAGAATTGCAGGAATCACAAAAGGCAGTGGAATGATTGCTCCAAATATGGGTACCATGTTGTCATTTATTGTAACGGATGCCGTTATTCCAAGTGGGGAGATTAAAAAGGCACTTAAAACTTCAGCCGACATTAGCTTTAACATGATTGTCGTTGACGGCGATGAAAGTACCAATGACACATGTTTGATGATGGCAAATGGACAATCAGGTGTTGAAGTAATAAAGGACGGTAAAATGGATTCCAATTTCCAGGATGCTCTCAACTATCTCTGCATTGATTTGGCTAAAAAAATGGCACGTGATGGCGAAGGAGCAAGCAAATTTATTGAAGCAAATGTCTATAATGCTCGAAATGATGATGATGCGCGTCTTGCAGCAAAATCAATAATTTCATCAAGCCTTTTCAAATCTGCAGTATTTGGTGGAGATCCGAATTGGGGAAGAATCGTATCGGCTATAGGATATTCAGGATGCGATTTAAATCCGGATATAGTTACAATATCAATTGCAGATGATTCTGATGATGTTGATTTGGTCAAAAATGGTGAAATTTTAGCATTTGAGGATACTCCTTATCTTGAAATGGCTGAAAAGATAATGCAGTCAAAAAATATCATCGTCAATATTGACATGGATTTGGGCGACGGTGAGGCAACTGCTTGGGGTTGTGATTTAACTTATGATTATGTTAAAATTAACGCAGAATACACCACTTAAAGAAAAGCTTTAAATATATTGAAAACAAATATTTTTTTGTTATAGATTTAATTCTAATCTTGTAATTATAAATTTTAAGGAGGGTAGAATATGGCAAAAGTTAAAGGAACTAACAGAAGAACCAGACAAAAAAGAAGTTATACTAAACCTGGTAGTAAAAGAGGAAGAGGAGTAAAACAAACTTGGAAAAAATAATCCTCTTATAACTTTTTTTCTTATTTTAAACTATTTTTAACCATTATCGAATCAAATAGGCCGTTTTTTTAAAATCTTTCCTATTGTTATGAAATTATCATCATATTGAAAATAATTAAATAGTATTTCTTAAAGATAGTTATTTAGGTGATAATATGAAAGAACAACCAAATGGTCACAGAGCACATGGATTTTCAAGTGTAAGTTTCCTTGATTCTGATGAGATTATCAAGGAATTGGCTCTAAATGGTGATGAAGTATTCATGGATGCAGGTTGTGGTGACGGTCACAATGCAATCAAGGTCTTGGAAGACTATAATCACAGGGGATGCGTTTATGCTGTTGATATCTATGACGCTTCAATAGAGGACATGGAAACCTATAAAAAAGAAAACAATGTTGAAAACTTAATAAATATCGAAGCTGACATTACTGAAGGAATTCCGGGCGTGGAAGATGATTCAATTGATGTTATTTTAATGGTTAATGTATTCCATGGATTTAAAGCCTCAAGAAAGCTTGATGAAGCTGTTGAGGAACTCAAAAGAATAGTTAAAAGTGATGGTAAGATAGCCATTATGGATTATAAGGCTTGGGATGTTCCAAACGGACCTCCGACTAAAGTGAGATCTTCACCTGCGGATTTGGAAAAACTATTCAATAATCATGGTCTTAAAATGACTTATTTGAATGAGGAAATTGGTGAAGATATTCCTGAAGGCAAATCACATTATTTGATAATGTTTGAAAAGGAATAATCGTTTTTTCATTTTTTAAAACCGGAAGTTTTCAACTTCCAAAACTCTTTTTTTGATTGAAAATATTAAATACTATTTTTTAAAGAATATTATTTAGAAAAAATATAATAGTATTATAAAGGAGTACAGTCACATGATTTTTGCAGCAATATTGGCAGGTGGAATCGGTTCGAGAATGGGCGGAACAGACACTCCCAAACAATTTTTGACCTTGGGAAACAAACCGGTCATAATTCACACAATTGAAAAATTCGTAATCAATCGAAATATTGACAAGACAATCGTGCTGATACCAAAAAATTTTATAAATCATACTGAAAATTTAATTGAGGAATACATTGGAGATAATGAGGATATAATCGTTATTGAAGGTGGGCAAACCCGAAATGACACATTGATGAATAGTATAAGATACATTGAAGATAATTTTGGTATTGATGATGACTCCATTATTCTTACGCATGACTCAGTGCGTCCTTTTGTCACCCATAGGATCATTGAAGACAATATTGAGGCAGCAAAAAGATATGGTGCATGCGATACGGTCATTCCCGCAACAGATACGATTGTTGAAAGTATAAATGGAGAGACCATAGAAAGTATCCCGGTAAGGGATTATTATTATCAGGGCCAGACTCCACAGAGCTTCAATATAAAAAAACTTTTCAGCTTGATTAATAGTTTAACAGAGGCTGAAGCCAATATCCTAACAGATGCATGCAAAATATTCACACTTAAGGATGAGGATGTACATCTGGTTGATGGTGAGGTAACAAATATCAAGATAACATATCCATATGATTTAAAGTTAGCAAACACAATACTTGAGGATAGAAATGATTAACGTTGTTTATAGGCTTAAATCTCCTAAGTTCTTTGAAGAGGCAATTGACGAGATTGAACTTGATGGCGTGGTTGTAAGGCCAACTTATCTGTCAATCTGTCAGGCTGATCAAAGATACTATCAGGGTTCAAGGCCTGCTGAAGTTTTGGAAAAAAAATTGCCGATGGCACTGATTCATGAAGGAATTGGCGAAGTGGTTTTTGACGATTCAGGTAAGTTCAGTTCCGGAGATAATGTTGTAATGATTCCAAACACTCCTCAGGGTGAGGATGTTTGCAGAGCCAACTATTCCTACAAATCCAAATTCAGAGGAAGCGGATTTGACGGTTTTACATCAGACTTGGTTAGGCTTGAATCCGACCGGGTTGTAAAAATACCTGAGGATTTCAACCCTCATGTTGCGGCATTCATTGAACTGATATCTGTGGCCTATCAGGGTATTGTAAAGTTTTCTCAAATCTCCATTACTCCAAAGGATACCTTAGGTGTATGGGGTGATGGAAACCTTGGTTTTATAACTGCACTGCTTCTTAAGGTGAAATTTCCAGATTCCAAGGTCATCGTTTTCGGAAAACACCTGGAAAACTTAAATCTCTTTTCGTTTGCTGATGAAATCTATCAGATACATAACGTTCCTAAAAACTTGGCGATTGATCATGCTTTTGAATGTGTTGGTTCAAGTGCTTCCCAATCGGCCATTGAACAGATAATTGATATAATCAATCCGCAGGGAATCATCAGCCTTTTTGGCGTAAGTGAATATCCGGTACCAATCAATACAAGAATGATTCTGGAGAAAGGATTGACTGTTCAGGGAAACAGCAGGTCCGAAAGGGAAGACTTTGTTGGAGTTGTTGAAACTCTCAAACAAAATCCTCGGATGTTTGAATATCTCGAAAAGCTAGTAACGACCATCTGTGAAATAAATACGCTAAATGACCTGAAGGAAGCATTTGATAAGGATCATATTTCACATTTCGGCAAGACCATTTTGAAATGGAATAAGTAATTAATAGAGTTCTCTATTAATTATCTTAAAGTATTCGAGCCGGTAATAGTTTCTGTCTTTTCTATCGCAGGTTACCGGAAGCATCTCGAGGGCATTCAAATCATCTTCATTGAGAGTTTGGTTGTTTTTAATTTTGTTTTTAATCTTTTCTAGAGTGAATCTGCAGAGGTCTTCTTGTGAACATGCAAGTTTGATTGTAAAATTAGATTCTGAGTAAATTTTACATTCTTTGACGCTAACATTTACATTTTTGGAGCATAACAGGTAAACTGAAACATGTCGGTTGTGCTTTTCGCAGAGATTTTCCGCAAATTCAACATATTTTGTAAGTTCCATTTCGTCAAAATCTTTCAGTTGGACTTCAAAATCAATAAAATCTCCATCTTCGGTTGTGAATATGAATCCTCCAGGGTGAACTTCTTCATCAAGAACGGTTTCATGTTCGGGTGTGAGGCATTTTATTGGCCTTTCGTCCTTAAAAGTTTTTTTAATCGTATTTGTTATGTACTCAAGTATTTCATTATACATTTTTTTCAACCTTCTTAAATTATATTTGTATTAATATTCTCTATTTTGATGATTTATAAGGGTTTACTTGTAAATCAAAGCAATATTAAAGAGTAAAATCAATTTTTAAGAATGAAAACAATATTTTAGAATGTAGTTTTATAACTTTTAATGGCGCGGGCGGGCAAAGTGGGGAGAACCTCTCATTTCCGTATTTATTTTAATGAATAAATCGGTTAAATTTAAAAATATGATTATACTGATGGCATAATGAGGAATAAATCGTTTTTAAGTTATTTCAATTTGAAAAATGAGCTATGTAATGGAATATTGATTTTGATTTGTATTATTTAGTTAATTTAATAATGAGTTGATGCGATAATTAATAATTGGTGATAGTGTGGATTATGAGAGGATAATAAGTGAAAAATTTCCAAACTGCAATGTGGAAGTCATTCAGCCCGACTTTTTAGAACTTGAAAAACTCATAGAGTACATTACCGATGATATTATAATCTATAATCCTCATTCGGTAATGGTATACAGACATATGATGAGATTTTTAATGAATGTGGGCGAACGTGGCAAAATCTATTATCTGGAAGACTTTTCGGATGATGATTTAAAGCTGATTTATGCGGGGCTTTTGAAATTCACCTGGAAAAGAGATACAAAAATCCACTTATTCAAAAATTCAAATCCCGATAAGGAAGTTTTGGGATTATGACTGGAAGAACTCGTCGCAGTACTCACAGTAGTAATAATATCTACTTTCACAGCAGTTTCCAATAATTATCTCTTCATTTAATGATGTGGCGGCCAGTTCATCGTCAGGTTCGCCGTGAAATACTCTTTTTAATTCTCTTTCACATTTGGGACAGGTTTTCATATTATCTAATTTTATTAACTATTAATTTTAAATATTATTGTAGGTGTTAAAATGCTTATTAATGTTGGCGCTGAATTCGGTACACATTTGGAGTCCAGTGAACTTGCTGTAGAATTGATTGACATTCTAAATAAACTCCCTGAAGATAGTTTCATAATTGACTTCAAGGACGTTAATGTAGTTACTATGAATTATGCACAGGCTTACTATACTTCTAAACTGGATTCACCTAAAAACATTTCTGAAATCAATATTTCAGATGAAATTAGTGTTGTTATGGGTGCTGCTGATGAGGCATGCAATCCCTAATTTTTTTTTAATTGTCTGAGTTTGTTATATTGCTTTGAGCTTGTAAAATTGTTCTTATTTAAAACTGCTTATTTTAAATATTTGATTGACAATATTACTTTATTGTTCATTCTACTTTTGACAGTGGTGATTCTATATTCAATTCAGGCAAAAAAGGAAAATTCGATGTCTGGAGCTGCAGGTAATTCCATTTCAATATTGTTGGTGGTCTGCACAATATATTTAATTGCCATTCTCTGCTCGCTGTTCCATTTAACCCAATATGTAATCTGGATTAACGTGGTGGCAGTCCTAACCGGTGCTTTCCTTCCATTTTTCATCAGGGGCAAATTCGACAAAAGCATCATCAGCTTTCCCCATCTTGTTGAAAGATTTGAGCTTTTGACAATCATCACATTTGGTGAGGCGATAGTAGGCCTTACTCATTTCTTTGATACGACAAACTTTAATTTCGTCCCTATTCTTGTGTTTTTCATAGTCCTAACGATGTTCGGATCATATGTTATTCAAATCCACAATCTGATGGAGCATCACAGAGTAGAACGCTCTTTAAGGTTAATGTTCAGCCATTATTTTGTTGTAATCAGTATCAACCTTGTAACGGTGGCATTGGAGCTGATACACTCTGGTGAAGTCAATCACATTTTTGCAAGCGGTTTGATGATAGTATCTCTTGTTATTTTCTACATATCAATAATGGCAAACAAAGAGTATTATAAGCAAAACATTAAATTAACCAAAAGAGATATAATGTTAATGTTAATGGTTACGATAATTGGAATGGCTATAATTTTAATATTCATTTCAAATTTATATGCTTTCCTGATTGGAAGCCTTGTTATAACATTCGGTAACTTTTCTGTATTGTTAAGAAAACAAAAAAGGTGTTTAAGTGAGTGAACAAAAATTAGAAGTATTTAATGTATTGAATTATTTAAAAAACGATAATGATCTTGAATATATTTTAAATAAGGGAGAATTCGGAACTTTCAATTCGGCTGAAGAGTGCATCAGCTATCTGGTTGATGAAGGATATCTTAAGGGGGATGTAGAGGTAACTGCGGATGTTGAAATAACTGCCGAACATATCTCTAAAAAGTATATAGTGTCTGAGCTGAAGGATATTTTAAGGGAAAACGGTCTAAAGGTTTCAGGCAAAAAGCATGAATTGGTGGAAAGAGTTTTACCTTTGCTGAAAGAAGCGAAAGATGCACGTAATTTGGACATATCAACTAACACCAACAAATCATTTGACAATTTGGAGCTGACCGATAAGGCATATGAATTTTTAAAGGAAAACGATTGGATTGACTTGTATATGTTTGCTCTTGTACAATTCAGATTCGATGATTATGAAACCTATGTTGCGGGGTCATCTGCAGATAAAATCCAGACAGGATTGAATTTCTGTGATGAAATCATCTCAAGGTCATTAGTGAATAACCATTTTGAAGTCTTCAGATTGGCGTTATCTGCAAAGGCACACGTTTATGCATATGATGGGGATTATGACTCTTTCATGGACTATGACTTGCAGCATTTCATTTTGGGTTTGAACCCGATTTCTCTTGATGCTCAAAGTTATGCCACATACGAAATCATTGTTGAGGCCAATATTGTCAATTTAAGAAATGTATTGGAAGAGCTGAAAATGGGCAGTCTCAAGAAAAGGTTCGACAGGATATGGAACAAGTCCCATATCAAAAATGTCACCGTCCCTAAAAAGACCACCTATAAAATTTTGCAAAGGGCAATTGATGGTGCCGATATCGAAGAGCTCAACTTTGAGTTAAGGGAGAAGTTCTTCAATAAAAAATTTGGAATTTAAATCATGAAGCGTAAGGTTGCCGGAATAGTCTTTATCATCGGTAGTTTGTACTATATTTTGGCGGAGGCCATTTCTGCAGCTCACTTTAATGCTTCTTTTATTGATACTTATATTTTTCATACCATTTCTGAGCTAGGAATTCCAAATGCAGAATCTCCATTATTCTGGCTGATGAATTCTGCATTTATCTTTATCGGTTTGATATTGATTTTTGGCAATTTTTACAGATTTGGGGATTATATAACAAAAAATAAGGCTGTTTTTTATGCCCTGTCATTAATAACAGGAATAGGCGTCATTATTGTCGGTTTGATTCATGGAGGAAATCCTCTGATGTCAGGCTATCACACCTTAGGTGCAGTCATGGCAATACTTGGAGGAAACGTTCTTCTTGTTTTGATTTCTAGGTCAATGGATGAATTTGAAGTTTTTCAACAAATAACATTGATTCTGGGAGTTTTTGGTTTAATTGTCTTTTGGATAATGTTTTTCAGCATGGAAAACATTTACATGCCGGTTTTGGAACGGCTGTCTGTATACACTCTAATTATCTGGAGTTTTTTAACTGGCGTTTACTTGATTCGTGACTAAATTATTTTGTACTTTACTTGAACAACATTTAATTTAATCGTTGTTACTTTTCAGATAATTGTTGGGACATTGTTGAGTTTACTTTTTTTTCATTATCATACATCCATTCAAGTATAAAACTTTAAATACTTCTTCAGTTAATTATTGTTAAGGGTGATAGAATGACAAACCTTAGTAAAAATACTGAAGAAGAAATCTTAGCAATTGTCGAAAAGTATCAAAAGGAAAATACAAAACTGCTCAACTACCTTATCACAGATGATGAGATTACATTCTTCTCACCTATCGGTAATGGTAGTGAAATAACTGCTGCGGACTTGCAGAAAGTTGCAGACATTTTGAAAGGTTCATTCATTGGAATGGAAATTGTAAACCAGGAATACCGGTTCAAATTCAAAATGGGCATTTAGATGCTCATTTTACTCTTTTTTTTGATGGTTTTTAATTTTCAAGTGAATTGTATATAGTGTAATTATTTTGGGTGATTTGTTTTTGTGAACTTATTCTAACATGTTAATATTGAGAAATGGTTTTTTAGTCTAATTTAAACAGAACTGGTATGGAAAATGCAGAAAAAGAACTAACCATGCGCTTGATACACATACATACAAATACATGAAAAACTAAACGTAACACTCATTTAAACAAAAAACACAAAAAAATAAGCAACGAATTAGCAAGATCGCTTCAAAAATAACCAAATAATTCTAAAAAAAGTAACGTAGTGAAATTTCAATTGTAAAATAACTTCTGAAACTCCACTAATCTCATTCTAAAAGCAAAATCTTTTGATAAAAATTCAATCCAAAAATTGAATTATTGATGGACTTATTGATTTGTATTTTTTTTAATTTATTATTGTTAATATTACTTAAAAAATTATTATAAACTTATTTAAATATTATTTATTAGTATATAGTATTTTGATTTAGATTATAGTAAAATTAAACAATATTATTTTGTTTTATACAATTTTATGTATTAATTATATTAATTGAAATCAATTTCAGATGTTGATTACAATTTTGTCATATTTTTGATAGAAATATTTATATATTTTTTAGTACAATGTAATATTACTTATGGAGATGAAATCATGAATAATACAGTTGGAGAAAATCTATACAAATTAAGGAGGGAAAACGGATATACACAAGAACAAGTTTCTAGCTATTTGGGGATTACTCAAAGCAACCTTTCTAAAATAGAAAATGGTGAGAGAACCTTTAACATGACATTACTTGATAAATTATGTTTATTATACAATTGTTCACCGGAATATTTATTGGGAGAAGAAGATTCACATGAAAAATCAAGTATAGCATTTCGAAGTGACGAAAAGGTGGATCTAAACGTAGTTGCAAAAATGAATGAAATTACAGGATATTTAAAATTACTAAGAAAACTGGATGGTGATGAGTAAACATGAATAGCATTGCATTGGCGGAAATGTTAAGACATGACTGGGGTGTTGAAAGCTTTGCTTCAATAAATATACGCTCTTTAGTCTATAATAACATAAGGAATTTAACAGTACTTTGGTTTCCAATGAAAACCAACATTAGCGGGTGTTGCTCAAAAACAAAAGACGACAATGTGATATTCATCAATACCAATCATACAATTGGAAGGCAAAACTTCACACTTGCCCATGAATTATACCACTTGATTTATGAGGATATTGAAGACTTTATCGTTTGTGGAATCAACAATAATAACCAAAGCGAAATAAATGCAGATAACTTTGCATCAACCTTTTTGATGCCTGATAGTGCCCTGTACTGGTTTAAAAATAAAAACCAAATTGAAGACTGGACACTTGAAGACATAATAAAATGCGAACAGCATTATCAGGTCAGCCGTTCTACCATGCTTTTACGCCTTAAAAAAATGAATTGGATTAATCAAAACCAATTTGATGAATATGGTGTTGATATAATACGTGAAGCTGACAGATTAGGTTACGACACTAGTCTTTACAAACCATCTCCAGAAAATCAGAAATATTCCTCAATAGGTGAGCTAATACGCCTAACCGAAAAGGCATATGAGGATGAAAAGATAACCGGTGGAAAAAGAAGGGAAATACTATTAAGGAGTTTTAGAAATGACATCATTCATAACTCAAATGAGGTGAATGACCTTGGATAAACCGGTTTTTTATGATACTGACTGTTTAGAATGTTTTTTGTTTGTAGATGCAGGCCATATTTTAGAAAAATTATTCACTAAAATTGTCATTCCCGAACAAGTTTATAATGAACTAATGGATGATAACACGCCGCCAATCGTAAAAACAAATTTTAAAAAATTAAAAGATGGATTTGTAGAAACAAGAGAAATACCTTTCATGTCTCAGGAATACACTACTTTTAACTTAATTAAAAAAGGATTTTGGAGTCAAACAGGTAAATGTTGTGGTGATGGGGAATCAGCAGCAATGGCATTGGCTCATCTGAATAATGGAATAGTGGCAAGCAACAATCTAAGTGATGTGGAAGAATATATTGATAGTTTGGATATTGAACTCATTACTAGTTCTATGATTTTATCCAAAGCGGTTGAAAATGACATTGTCAGTGAAAATACTGCAAATGGATTATGGAAAGGAATGATTAAAGAAGGTATTGATTTACCTAAAAATTCATTCACAAAATATTATGATGAACTTTACAAAAGTGATTGTAAAAGATTTTTGAAGTGATAGATATAGTATAGGTTTTTTATTTTGCTTAAAAGTATGTTGTTTTCATTGTTTTTAGATTTTATAATACAATTTTGACTGAAAAGTATTACAAATCAGACATTTTCGACGTGTCTCAAGGACGAGAATACATTCTTCTCACCTATCGGTAATGGTAGTGAAATAACTGCTGCGGACTTGCAGAAAGTTGCAGACATTTTGAAAGGTTCATTCATTGGAATGGAAATTGTAAACCAGGAATACCGGTTCAAATTCAAAATGCGATTATAGGAGTTTTTTAACTCCTACTTTTTTTATATCTCTCTTAGATATTCCTGAGTGAGTCTACATTCGCTCATGCATTTTGTACAGCCCAATCCGGCTTTGTATTGGTCAATAATATATTCGCTGCATGCTTCAATATCTATTATGTCCTCTCTTTTAAGCCGGTCATTCCATTTTTGAGGATTTATTGCATTGACCGGACATGCATCCTGACAGTTTGTGCAGTCTTCACATTCGGAATCAGTAATTGGGGTTCCAAATTCAAGTGGCATATCAGTCAATATTGCTCCAAGTGCAACTGCTGAACCGTATTCGGGGGTTATGAATAATGCAGAGCGTCCAATCCATCCAAGCCCTGATTTGGTAGCTATTGTTTTATAGGGAAGAATGCTTAGCAATTTTTTCATGTCACATTCATTGCGGGTCATTGTCAGTGCAAATGCATCATATCCTTCATTTTTGATGTACTCTTCCCCTTTAAGTGCAATTTCAGTCAGTTTGTCAATTTGTGCGTGAAAACACTTCCAGTATGCTTCATATTCCTCATCATCAACAAATTGCATGGCTTTTTTAGGTAATTTTAAAACAATGCTGATTCCATTCGGCAAATCAACAAATTCACTGGCCAGCCCTTCAACGTCAGCATACCCGACTTTGCTTGCTCCAAGTTCGAGAAGATATTTTTTAACTTCATCCATATAATTAGTTTTATAAATCATTAAATTAAATATTTAGTGTAGTGATTAGATGAAAGATATAGATGTTTTAATTGAAGCTTTACCTTACATCAAAAAGTTTCATGATAAAAAGATTTTAATTAAATATGGCGGACATGCGATGGTTGACGAAAAGGCGAAATCATACACTGCCCGTGATACAGTATTGCTTAAATATGTTGGAATGAAACCGCTAATCGTACATGGCGGAGGTCCTGAAATCTCAAGATCAATGGATAAACTCGGTAAACAGTCTGAATTCATCAAAGGTTTAAGGGTAACCGATGAGGAAACCATGGAAATTATCGAAATGGTTTTGGTGGGTAAAATATCAACTGAAATAGTTTCCGAACTCATAAAACATGATGGTGATGCAATTAGCTTATCAGGAAAGGATTCAAGTTTAATATATGCTCATAAAAAAGAAGCAAGCAAGATTGATGGGGAACTCGTTGATTTAGGTCTTGTCGGCGAAGTTGACTGTATAAACACCAGTTTGCTTGACATGTTTTTAGACAATGATTATATTCCTGTAATATCTCCTGTAGGCATTGCAAAGGATGGAACAAGCCTAAATTTAAATGCTGACACTGCAGCTGGTGAAGTTGCAAGTGCAGTAGGTGCTGAGAAATTAATCATTTTGACTGATGTTCCAGGCGTTTTAAGAGACCCTTCAGATGCTGATTCATTGATTCAAAAGATCAAAATTGATGAAGTTCCGGGTTTAATTGAAGAGGGCATCATTTCAGGAGGAATGATTCCTAAAATTGAAACCTGCGTTAAGGCTATTGAAAATGGCGTCGAATCATGTCACATTATTGATGGGCGCAAAAAACACTCTTTGCTTTTAGAGGTTTTCACAACTGACGGCATTGGAACCATGATTTATAAATAACCAGTTTAATGAAGGAGATGTTGATATGGCAGATGAAAATAATGCAAACCGTATGAGTAAAAACGAATATTATCTTGCAATTGCTCTTGCGGTATCAAAAAGAAGCACCTGTTTGAAAAGACGCTATGGAGCGGTAATCGTCAACAACGATGAAATAGTCAGCACAGGTTATAATGGAAATCCGAGAGGCGATCAAAACTGTTGTGATAGGGGAAACTGTCAAAGAATGGATCTTCCGTCCAATTCAGGTAACTATAATGATTGCTTTTCAGTCCATGCAGAACAAAATGCCATGATCAGTGCAAGCAGAAATGAAATGCTGGGTTCAACCATCTATCTGGCCGGAGAAAAGTATGATGAAGGTGATTGGGTAGATATAGATGATGCGGAACCTTGTCCCATATGCTTTAGGATGATAAAGAACTCAGGCATTGATAAAATAGTCAGCAGGAAAGGAATTTTAAAACTGCGTGAATAACTTTAATTCTTAAACATTTTTCGCAGTTCTCTTCTTAGCAACTTCCAACCGTTGACTCTTGGAAGTTCATCCAAATCGTAGATTTCACGGGGAACTTTATATCTTGACAGATTTTCACGGGCGTATTCAAGCAAACCTTCACTGTCGTTTTCATTTTCCCAAACGACTGCAGCAACAGGTATTTCACCCCTGTGACAGTCATTTATACTAAAAATAGCTATTTCTTTAACCGCAGGGTATTTAATCAGCACTTCCTCAACTTCTGTCGGATAGATTTTCCATCCGCTCATTACAATCATGTCCTTTTTCCTGTCAGTAATGAACAAACGATTGTCTTCATCAAGATATCCGATATCACCGGTTAAAAACCATCCATCATCTAAAAATGATGCTTTTGTCTTTTCTTCGTTTCCCCAATAGCCTTTAGCGACTGCCGGGCCTCTAAGTGCGATTTCGCCCTGTTCATATTTTGCCTGAATTTTTGTCGAATCGCTTTCATCAACGATTTTAACTTCAGAAAAGCAAACGGGATGGCCTACACTTTCAAATCTGTCTGCTTCACGGTAATCTTCAGGTCTTATGACTGTACCTGTTCCGATTACAATTGTTTCGGATAATCCATAAGCGTTGATGATTGGTATGCCGTAGGTTTGATGGAAATCTTTCCAAATCTTTTTATGCAATGGCCCTCCACCTGAAATTATCTCACGAACGGTTTTAAGTTGTTTTCGTGCATCCATTGTAGTCAGGGAATGTATGACAGGAGGCATTCCGGTAAGAACGCTAACCTTTTCGCTTTCACATAATTCAAGATATTCGTCAATGTTGAACTGTTCAATCAAAATGTAGTATGCAGCTGATCTCAATGCTGAAATTGCCCATGACAATCCCACATGTGCCATCGGATAGATTCCCAAAAAGATATCGTCCTGCTTTAGGGTCAGCACATCGCATTCATTGTGTATTGCAGTGAAATAATTTCCATGGGTCAGCATTGCCCCTTTAGGCTGTCCGGTAGTTCCGGAGGTATATTGCAATTGGCATAGGTCATCCCAATCGGTATTTTCTGCTTCAAGCACTTCACAGTTTTTGAATTCGATAATGTCCTTTGGAATGTAGGTGTCAATGTCAATTATGTTTTTGCCTGCTTCATCAGTAATCAGAAGTTTTGCTTTTGAATCGCCTGCGATGTATTCAAGCTCCTTTGCAGTCATGATTCTATTTGTTGGAATAGCTATTGCACCGATTCTCCATATTGCAAAAAGTGAAAACAGGTATTCTTCGGAATTTGCAAGATAAATTAAAACTCGCTCTCCTTTTGAAATTCCCAAATCTTTTAGTTTCCTTCCAATTTCTGAAACAATTGATAAAATTTCTCCAGAGGTGTATTTTTCACCGTTTTTAGGATTGTATAAGACATGCTTGTCCAAACGTTTTGAATTTGCATCTAAAAAAGTAGTAATATTTAGCATTTAAATTAACTCCCGAACGATTGCTTTTGTAACATCCATTGTGGAAGAATCTCCTCCCAAATCTGGTGTCCTAATCTTACACTCGGCAATTACCTTTTCAACAGCATTTTTGATATTGTTTGAGGTTTCCCATTCTCCCAGATAATCGAGCATCATGGCTGCTGATAGGATCATTGAACATGGATTGGCTATATTTTTGCCTGCAATATCTGGTGCCGAACCGTGTACGGGTTCAAATAATCCGTTGTGATCACCAATGTTTCCGGAAGGTGCAAGACCCAATCCTCCGACAAGTCCTGCACTTTCATCAGACAGTATATCTCCAAACAGGTTACTTGAAACAATAACGTCGAAGTTTTGTGGCTGTGTCAGCAGGTACATTGCCATTGCATCGACGTAGTAATCTTCAGTTTTGATTTGAGGATAATCTTTTGCAACTTTATAAAAACTTTCTTTAAATACTCCATCAGTCTTTTTCAATACATTGCTTTTGTGAACGCAGGTAACCTTGCTTTCTTCCCTTTTGATACAAAGATTAAATGCGGCCTTGGAGATCCTTTCAGATGCCTTTCGTGTAATGTGTCTTTCAGCAATCATCTTGTCCATATTTCCATATTCTATTTGGGAATACAGCCCTTCGGTATTTTCCCTAACGATTACAAAGTCGATGTCGTCTCGAATGCAGTTTGCACCCTTGTATGACTTGATGGGCCTTATGTTTGCATATACATTCAATGCCTTTCTCAGATTTATGATCGGACTAGGCTCTCCGGGAGTTGATGTTGATGCTCCAAACAATACGGCATCACTTTTGCTAGCTATTTTGATTGTTTCTTCAGGCAATGTTGTTCCATTAAGGCTGAAACACTCATAACCGGCATTTCCATAGGTAAAACTAAATTCTATGTCTATTTTGTCAAGAAGATATTCGCAGGCAGTCATAACCTCTTTTCCTATTCCGTCTCCACTTATTACTGCAATGTTATACATTTACGTTCACTTGATAATTTTTTAATATGATTATAATATTGATTTAATGATATATATGCAATTTTCTTTTTAAAAAATTTGTTCGTATGTTATCGAAATACTTTTATATGATATATTACTATAAATTATATTAATTACATAGTAAATAGTAGTTAAACACCTTATTGAATAAGGGGGATTAAAATGGAAAGAAGTATCGATGAGTTAATAGAACTATTAAACGATAAAGATGACTTTGTTGTGGAAGATGTAATGGGAGAATTGGAAATAAGGGCTGATGAATCACTGGACCCATTGATTTCCGCTCTATCCAGCAGGAAAAAAAATATTAGGTTACATGCGGCTACTCTTTTAGGCGCAATTGGTGATGCTAAGGCAATCGACCCATTAATCTCAACATTAAAAGATAATAACAAGCTAGTTAGAAGGGAAGCATCCACTGCACTTTCACGTATGGGAGAACCTGCTGTTGATCCTTTAATCGGAGTTTTGGATGATGAAGATTGGAAAGTAAGGGGAGCAGCAGCCTGGGCACTCGGAAACTTGGGTGATGAAAAAGCCATTCCTGCACTTGAAAAACTTCTTGATGATGAAAGCGGTTTTGTAAAATCCGGTGCACAAAGTGCAATCGAATCAATTAAGAAATAATTAAGTTATTTCTTTCATTTCTTTTTTTTGTTTTGTTCCAAGGGGAATTTTAGGCCAATTAATGATATGATGGTTCAAAACTCTAATATTAAGCGTATTAATAGATATATATTGTATTTGATGTCTCTGTTTATCATATCTTTGGGCGCTGCACTTTCTATCAAGGCCAATCTGGGAACTTCTCCATTAATTTGTCTGCCTTACGTTTCAAGTTTAGTATTGAAGTTAAGTGTTGGAACGGTCTGTTTTATATTTAATTTTATTTTTGTCGTCCTGCAGGTTGTTCTTTTGAAAAGGGAGTTTGAAAAAAGGCAGTTTTTACAAATCGTTGTCGGTACAATATTTTCAGTGTTCATTGATTTTTCGGTGATGCTGGTTAATTTCTTAAATCCTCAGGATTACACAAGCCAAATGGCACTATTGCTGGTTAGCTGTATCGTTGTTGCATTTGGAGTTTTGTTTGAAATTCAAACTGAGGTGGTTTATCTGCCTGCTGATGGGCTGATTGTAGCAATTTCTAAGGTATTGAAGAGGGAATTTGCAAAAATAAAACCTTATGTAGACACTTCCATGGTAATTACTGCAGCAGTTTTGTCAGTTGTCTTTCTTGGATATCTTGCGGGAGTTCGTGAAGGAACTGTGATTTCTGCTTTGATTATAGGACCTATTGTTCGTGTACTAAAAAGATATTTGGATTCCTATATCGAACCTTTGATAAGCAAATAGAAATTTTTTTTGTAATCTGGGTTACTTGTCTTTCTTAAAGACAATACTCTCACCAATCATTTCAATTAAAATCTTATTGATTGGATTGATAAGGGATAGGGGATGTTCCTTTTTATAGTTCATTTGAAGCGGCAGAACCCTGAAACTGGACATGCACTGGTCAGTTGACCTGAGGGCAAAATAAGCTTTGTAGTCTTTGTCAATGATGTTGATCATTAATCCGACATCTTCTGTTCTTTCATGGCCGGCTATGCCTTCTTCAGCATAGACCTTAAATTTTTTCACGCCATCAGCCGTAATCAGAGCATATTCCACTAGGTATTCCAGCTCGTCTTCGTCAAGGTCATAGTCATCATATTCTATAATCTCTAGGCATTCATTGTCGGGAATCATTAAATTGGAAGCGCAATAGCCCAAGGAGATATAAATCCCATCATGGTCAAGGGCTTTTGAGATAATGTCGAAATAAAGGTTATCCAAAGGTTGGGACTTATACATGTCTCCTAAAATTTCCGGAACGGTATGGGTCATTCCTCCTTCTTCAATCACAGTACAGTAAAAATGCTTTTCGCCGAGATAACCTGCTGTTGATGCCTTTTCAATTGTCTTTTTAATGTCGATGTCATTGGCATCTTCAATATTTTCAGCTATATTTAAAGCTTCTTCATTGCTTATCATCATTATCACTATTTAAATGTTCAAATATTTCATCAGAATTTGTTGCTATATCATAAAGTTGTTCTGCCTTATATAAAAAGCCTTTTTCGTCCATTTCATCAATCATCTTAAGCATTGTGTCATAGAAATGATTGATGTTGAAAATTATAATTGGGCAGTCATGTCTTTTTAATTTTTTAAGCGTAATTATTTCAAAAAATTCATCCAGGGTTCCTATTCCTCCAGGCGAAATTATAAATGCGTCGGAGTTATTTAGAAATTCCTGTTTTCTTTCATCCATCGAATTGACATAAATGAATTCACTGCAATCTTTGCATAAGGGTTCAAATTCGCCAATCCATTCGGGTGCAATTCCAATTGATTTTCCGCCATTGTCATGAACTCCCTTGGCACATGCTCCCATCATGCCGGTGTCTCCACCTCCAAATACCAGTCGGTGGTTATTTTCAGCAATCATGCCTCCTAATGTGTAGGCTTCATCAGTGTATATTTTATCTATCTTTCTGCTTCCAGATCCGTAAAGGCATATGTTCATTTTATCACTCTAGATATCAGGAGTTTGCTCTGCAAGGCATAAATGGCAAATTGCATTTACATTGTCTTTCTGATTTTCCTTGACTGGGCAGAAATATTCTCCGTTTCTTTCTTCAACAAATAAGCTTCCTGGAAATTCACTTCCAACAGGATGTATTGGTTCTTCCAGAATAAAAGTTGTGTAAAGTGCAGTGATGACATATATCAATGGAAATTTGTCATCTGTCGCATCTGACAGCCTTTCCTTTTCGAAGGTTCTCTCAAGCATTGGGAATGATTCGTCAAATGCGGTTTTGTCTATAGCTGAATCGACATAATCCTCTTTTTCCTTAACCTCCTTCATGCGCATTATGAAATATTTAATGTAAATCTTCAGGTATTTTTCACGGTATTTGGCATGAACGAATTCTCCATCCTTTCGCATATGTGCGGTAGCCAGCATTAAATCATTGACTGATATGATTCGAGCATATTTTTTGAGAATTACCATTAGCTCCGATTTTGTAATTTCTTTTTTTGGAGATAATTTTTTAAGTTCTACCAATATGTCTTCAGCTTCCATGATTAAATTTATTAAGGTTCTGATTAATAAAAACTATTAATTACCTTGACATTAAATTATAATTATTGGGGTTATTAGTATGGATGAAAATTTCATGGAGATTTCAAAAGAGGATATTGAAAATGTTGAAAATGCTTTAAAAATCAATAGTGACTATAAGTTGAAAAGTTCTAAATTCAATGTTAAGGCATTTGAAAAAGGTCAAGACATAATCTTGATTCAATATGTTGCCAATGTTGAAAATGAGCTTGTTTTTTCCACTTATGAAGAAAATGGAAAATATTTCATTTCCGAAACATTCGGATTATTTATCGACAGCATTGTCAATGGAAATGTTTCACGTGATGTTTTCCAGTCTGTAAGCAGCTATTTTTATGATGTTATTGATAATCCTGATAATGACTACAGTGATGAAAAGGATGAATTGGTCACTTTTTTACTACTGACCGAAGACTATGAGGAACAACAGCTTCTTGAAGATTTAAATCCCGCCAAGATCCGTGAAGATTACCAAAAGGATTATAACATGATTTATGCCGATGAATCTTTGAATCGTGTTCAGAAAAGTTTAGCCCTAAAGGAACTTGTTCACATGTCCATATGTCAGGTGGTCAATGATCTGGAGTTGTTTTTCACAAGGCCATATAATTTGACTCCCGAAGAGGTTGCCGAGAAAAACAGGCAAGAGGCAAAGGCACTTGAAAATGAAATGCAGTTATCATAACTATTAAGTAATACTTATTACTAAAATATAATTGTTGATAATATGATAAATATTACTCGTAGTGAAGAGGTCGTCTTAAATCAGATAAAAATTTATGATATCGAATATCCTCAGGGAGTTCCCATTGGTGTCCTTAGAAAAGAGCTGGGATTTCATGAATATGATTTGATTCAAATTCTCGAAGAGCTTCAAGATAAAAATTTAGTTATTTTCGCAGACAATAAGGTTAGCCTGTCAGATAGCGAAAAGGAAGTCAACACAGTTAATTCCAAAAAGGATGTTGAAGAGTTGGAGCTAAACCAAAAGGAGATAGATTCGTATAAGTTAATTCGGGAACTGGTGGATGACAAAAATCTTGTTTCAAAATATACTTTAGAGGGTCATTTGTTATATGGAGATTTAAAACTCAGTAATTTCAGAATGTACCACATTATATTGTCTTTACAGAATAAAGGTCTTCTCAAAACAATTGAAAAGGATGATGGAGAATATTATCTCCTTGTTGGATAATATTTTTTACAAAATTAATAATATTTAAGTATTATCATTTTCTATTTTAATCATAATCTTTATATATGGATAAAATTAATATATTAAAATAATTATTGAATTTTTGATGTGTTTTTTATGATGAGAATAAGTATGTCATTACCTAAGAAGTTACTCGCAGATTTTGACGAGGTACTAAAAGAGAGAGGATATCAGTCTCGTTCTAAGGGAATTCGTGATGCACTTCAGGATTATATTGTAAGATATCAATGGATGAATTCCATGGAAGGGGAAAGAATAGGAATTATCACAATTATCTATGATCACCATTACACAGGAGTTATGGAAAGCCTTGCAGAAATTCAACACAGTTTCAGAAATGAAATCAATACAAGTATGCATATTCACATGACCGACAAATACTGTATGGAAATTGTTGTTGTAAATGGGGATATTGCTGAGATTCGTGATTTGACCGAAAGAATAATGAGACTTAAAGGTGTTGAACACGTAAAACTCACAAGTACTGCAAACGGCGAAGATTTTAGAGAACCTGGTCATACACACGACCATTCCCATGTTCATTAAAATCTTTTCTATTTATTTTTTTCATGAAATTTAAAACCACTCCATATCATCATGACCTGTTAAAAGATACGGATAGGTTATCTGTTTTTTATAGGGCTATTGAAGAGTATGATGGAAGAACTGATTTGGCATATGATTTAGGTTGCGGCAGTGGTGTTTTATCTTATTTTTTAAGTTCCAAATTTAAGGAAATCATCTCTTTGGAAGTTGAACGAAAAGCATATGTTTGTGCAAAAGAAAATCTGGCTGATTTTGATAACATTCAGGTTGTAAACAGTGATGTTTTGGATTATGAATTTACAAAAAAAGCAGATCTGATTGTTTGTGAGATGCTTGATACAGCTTTAATCGATGAAGAAGAGGTGCCGGTTTTAGATTATGCAAAAAGATTCCTGAAACCGGACGGCAAGATCATACCAGAGGCAATCGTAAATGCGGCGGAACTTGTGAATATGCAGAGGGATAATGTTCATTGGGATGAAGGCGCCAGATATGAAATCCTTTCAGATGAAATCATTTATTCCAAATTCGACCTGTTAGATGATATTGATCCTAATTTTAAAGCTATTTTAAAATTCAAGGCAAAAAAAGATGCTTTAGTAAATGGTTTGAAAATTACAACCTACACTATCCTTAATGATAATATTATTGCAGGGCCATTGCCCATGTTAAACCCGCCACTTCTGATTCCGTTGGAAGAAAAAGAAATTAAGGTAAATGATTTTATAAATGTTGAAATAAAATATATTATGGGAAAGGGGATTGAAAGTATAGAAACAAAAATTGTTAGGTGAAAATATGGAATTTGAATCTCAGTTAAGCAATTTTCTAACAGGTTTCGAGAAATTGCTGGTATTGGGTGTAGGCAATAAGCTGAAAAGTGATGATGGTGTGGGACCATTCATTATACAGAAGCTAAAGGAAGAAAACATTGAAAATAAAAACCTGATGTTCATTGATGCCGAAACAGTACCTGAAAACTTCACCGGCAAAATCAGAAAAGAAAATCCCACTCATTTAATTATTGTTGATGCATGTTTGATGGGTATGAATCCTGGAGATATGCAAATCGTTAACAAATATGAATTTGCAAACATTGGCATTTCAACTCATTCGATGTCACTGTCATTCTTTGTTCGCTATCTTGAAAGGGATACGGAATTTAGAATAATATTCGTTGGTATTGAGCCTGAAACTATGGATTGGGGTGAAAAACCAACGCCGAAAGTTGAAAAGGCGGCCAATGAATTTATAGAAATTTTAAAAGGAATTATATTATGAAAATTTTATTTATCGGCTCAAGATTGTATGATGATTTAGATTGGTATGTGAAGTCTAAAGGTATAGAAAGTGTTTTGACTGAATCAAATGAAGATGCAATCAACCTTGATTTGCCGGATCAGGTGTTTATTGTTCCGCGTGGAATGGATGGACCTAAACAGGTGGCATTGATGCAGAATGTAGATGCGGTCGTACCATTGATTGGAATTGATCCTCCATTGATTGATGTTGCTCACATGAAAGAGGAACTTGAATCTGAACAGGGCATTCCGGTTATTGCAGCAGGAGTACGTGCAGTGGAGCTGACTTCCGATAAAATCAAGACAAAGGAATTTTTCACTGAAATAGGTGTTGCCACTCCAAATTATCAAATTTTAAACAGTCCTGATGATTTGACTCTTGATTTTCCGGTTGTCCTAAAGCAGGGGGAAGGTCAAGGTGGCAAAGACATTAAGGTAGCCCGCTCAATAGATGACGTGAAGGATTATTTCAATGAATTTGACCATGCATTATGTGAAGAGTTTATTGAAGGTGCGGAAATATCAATTGAAGTATTGGGTTATAAAGGCGAATATGTGGCATTGCCGCCAATTTATAAAGGCGAAACTACCCTTGAAGGGACACACCCATTGAACAAAACCAAAACCGGACCTTGCATGGTTGAAGGATTGGATAATAATCTGGTTCAGTATACTGCTTATCAGGTAGCTAAAAACCTCAATTCTGACGGAATCTTTGAAATGGATTTCATGTTTTCTCGAAAAAACAATCAGCTTTATGCAATTGAAGTGAATACTCGACCAAACGGAACCAGATATCTGACTACCGCAACTTGTGGAGTGAATTCATTATGTGAATTGGTTAATATGGCAGTTGGAGAGTTCAGTTTAGCAAATATTTCCGATAAACTCAAGTATTATCATTCAACTGAAATTCCAATAGGCAACTATAAAGGGCCTGCTCCAAACGATCCAGTCAAATCTTTTGAAAATAATGATTTTGTTGTTCATGGGCCGGAAGGTTATCAAAGGGTTACCGCAAGGGCAGATTCCAGAGAGGAACTTGAAAACTTGGTTGAAAAGTTAACCTGAATTTCTGTGTTATAAGTTATAATTAAATACTATTACTAATATATACCATATTAATATGATTATGATAGTGTGGTATAATGAATAATACAGAAATGTTAATTCTTTTTTTAATAACATTGGTTGCTGCAATATTCTTCACATGGTATGTTAAAAGGATATTGCTAAAAGCAAGGATTGCTGATAATCCTATAGTTAGTGAACATAGACATAAAAGTGGTACTCCTACAATGGGAGGAATCGCCTTTTTATTTACAATTTCCTTAATTTTTGCACTATATTATCACAATACTTCAATATTGCTTGTATCATTCATTATGCTTGCAGGAGGAATTGTAGGATTGGTCGATGATTTAATTGGACTAAAGGTTAAAGAAGTTCAAAAAATTGTTGTAAACATATCCGATGAAACTATAACTTTGGGAAGATTGGATGTTGAACCGAATGAAGAGGTTCGTGTAGCAACTCCAAAAGCAAAGGCTGAAGTTGATGATTTGCTTAAGGCAGGTAAGGTGGAAGTTGTTGGTGAAGTTCCAATTAAAACAGAACCTGAAGAATCAGAAAAAATAATTTGCCAAATAGTTTTGGGACTATTTTTGGCTTTGACTGGAGCCGTAACAACATTGGGAGGATTTACATTAGGATGGCTTGCCATTCCTGTTGTAGTTATCGCAATTCTCGGATCCATTAATTCAGTTAATCTTATTGATGGTATGGACGGACTTGCAGCGGGAATTGTAGGTATTGCATCTATTTCTTGCTGTTTGTATGCTGATTTATTTGGGCTTGCAACAATCAGCCCTCCATTTTTAATCCTTGGGGCAATATGTCTTGGATTTTTAGTCTTTAACAAATATCCTGCATCAATATTCATGGGCGATACAGGTTCATTTGTTCTTGGAACCGGCTATGCGGCTGCGGTTCTAATAGGTAATATACCATACTTTGGAGTACTTGCATTGGGTGTTCCAATCATTTCAGTCGTTGTAAGTTTAATGCACAGGGCTCATATTATCAAGTTGCCTGTGGAACCTTTGCACCACACTTTAAATCATTATGGGATGTCTGAGACAAAGATCGTTTTGAGCTATTGGGGAATTACAGCTTTATTATGTGCTGTAGGTATACTCGCTAAGATGTATGTCTTTTAAATTTTTATGATTTGGTGATTTTTATGGATATTGAGGATTTTGTCAGGTCTATTAATGGGAAACTTGTAGGTAATGATGACTTTTTCTCTATTGATGGTTTTACAGGAAAGTTCACGTTCCTGCATGATGCACACACGGGGGATATTGTTATAAGGGAATGGATTGATCCTGCCGGTGTTGAAATAGCTTTTAATAAAAATATTGCATGTCTTGTAACTCCAAATCCTAAGGAAGGAGCCATTGAAGCTGCAAATCGCCTTAACTTTCCACTGATTATTATTGAGGACATGGCCGATGCTGAAAAATACGTTTTAGATTATTCGATTAATGATACTTTGGATGACATTGATGATTTGGTGGATTTTGTTGAAGGTGAACTCATCGGTAATGATGATTTCTTTTCAATTGACGGATTTTCCGGAAGATTCACATTTCTAAACGATGCCCATACTGGAGATATTGTAATCAGGCATTGGATTAACAAAACCGGAATTGAAATGGCATTCAACAGAAATATTGCTTGCTTGATTACTCAAAATCCTAAGGACGGAGCTATAGAAGAGGCTAAAAGATTAGGTTTCCCTTTAATCATAACCGATAAGATTGAACTGGCCAATGCCTATGCACTTTCATATACAATCAGTCACTTTTCCCCTACTTCAACCAATGTTGTAATTACTGGAACAAATGGAAAATCAACAACATCACATATGATTTATCATATTTTAAATAATGCAGGTTATCATGTATTGACCAATACCGACAGTGAATCTGAATTCAACACTTTAATTGATCCGATGGTTTCCAAACTAATTTCTGATGAGGTTGAAACTAACGGAACAATTGATTATCTGGTCATTGAAGTGTCTGAAGTTCAGGGATGGCTTGGTCATCTGATGGAAAATCATGCTGCGTTAATGAGTGAAGCCGTAAGGCCAAGAGTTGGAGTTATAACAAATATAGCAATGGATCATATAGGTCTTATAAATTCTGTCGATGATGTATTCAATGAGTTGAAAGCTGTTCCGGAATCTATTGGCCGAGGATTTACTGTTTTAAATCATGATGATGAGCTGGTTCGAAAATTGGATGCTCAAAATCCATTTTACACTTCAATGTCTAAACTGGATAGCGATAATGCGGTTTACTTCGACGACGGTAAAATAATATATGATGGTTCAACTATTTTAACAATTGATGAGCTTCCATTCAAGGGCAATCATTTCATACAAAACATATTGTCTGCAATCGGGGCCTGCATATCATTAAATTTGGATATTGATGTAATAACTGATGGAGTCAAAACTTACAAGGCGCTCAATAGAAGATTTGCAAAATTAAATGATGAACCCTTAATCTATGATGATTTTGCCCACAATCCCGATGGAATCAAGGCTACAATTTCCGAAACTCTCAAGCTGCTTCCGGACAATCAGAAACTGCATGTTGTCTGTGCAATCAGAGGGTCTAGAGGGATTGAAATTAATCAGTTGAATGTTGATGCTTTGATTGAGTCAATGGATGAGAATATTGTTTTATATTTATCTTCAAGCAATGATGTTGTAAATGAATTGAATTTTGTTGAAGAAGATGAAAGGGAAGTATTCTTCAATACATTAAATAAGAATAACATTGACTATATTCATTTTGATAATTTAGAGGATTGTTTAAGGGAAGTTTACAATAAAGCGGATAAGAAGGATATTATTCTGTTGATTGGGGCTCAGGGAATGGATCCTGCAGAGTCACTTTTGTCTGACATAATATAGAAAATTTAAATATAATATTAAATTAATATAATAAATGTATAATTTATTCTTTCTTAAAAGAATAGCAGTACTATGAGGAAATAAACATGTTTATAAAGATTAGAAGAGACACATTAATTATTTTATTATTGGCGTTTATTTTAATTCTTTGCGGTCGTTTAATCACTTATGTGGCTTTCGCTTCATCTGATGATATTACTGACGGAATTCCTATTTCCGGAATCATTGTTAAAGGCAATGATATAGTTCCGGTTGACACTATCAGATATAATGTTATGCAAGCCGGTTTTAGGGATGGAAGTGTTATATATGATGATATTTTAAAAACTTCCAAAAGAGAAGTTTCGCTGCAGGATGCGATACAGACGGCTCAAGAATTTGCAACACGGTCGACAGTGCCTGGAACATCTGTAGAGCCTATTACTGCTGCAGATGTGCAAGTAGATAAAAATACTGGTGTAGTTACAGTCACTGTCATAGAAGATTTTTCTTCTGTTGAATTGGATAATAAGACAATAGGGGGAACTGGATGAATATTAGAAAATTCCATATTGCTATTGTCTGTTTGATTATACTTTTAATGACTATGAGCAGTGTCGCTGCTACATGTAACATTATTGTTATTACAGACCCTTCCGGAAATGATCCGAATGGTGCGGCAGCAGGAAGTATGTCCTTTGCAGAAAACATGTTCCAGTCAACATTTTTAATGTCAAAGATTAATCATTTTGTAGTGCTTTCCGGGGGTACCGGTAGTTCTGAATCAAGGCTGGATTCTGTAGTGGATGCCGTCGCAAATCTGGAGAATAATGCTTCAGCAGCTTCTGCAGCTTCCTTGGCAACACAATTTAAAGGTGCTCGTCTAGTAGTCGGCGGTCCGAATATCGGTGCTGCAATTGGAGGTTCCTTTAATGCTTATGTAATTACTGTTGATGATGCAAGCAATGACATTAAGGTAACTCCATATACCAGTGGAATTGCTACATTGCAGCCCGGCCAAAAAGGAGCTATCATTCACTTGAGAAACACTGCAGGAAATCCATTATACGGTACTGCAGACAGTGTCAGAAAAGAAACTGCAATGAATATTGGAAAAATGATTAGGGATGGATATCCTGCTACCACAATTCTTTCTGAAGCTATGGGCGAAGTGGCCAGAGATTCAGGAGAGAAATACGGTGGGGGTGGAGTAAACCTGATTTCAGGTATTTCCACTGATGACATGTTCACTCCAATAGAAATGAACCAGACAGGTTATCCTATGGATTCTGAATACTCAAAGGTCTGTGACGATTGTGGATGGGCTATGGGTTATCCCGCAGCAGAATCTCATGACAGATGTCCTGTTTGTAATTCAGAGCTCAGAATCGTGTATGCATATGAGGCATTGGGTTCAGCTTTAACAGTCAGTTCAAATGCAGTCAGTGTATCTGTTTATGGAAGTGACAAACCTGGATTGGCATCAACTACTCAGGAAATTGTTGAAGCTTCAGTTGCGAAATATGGATATGATGCATCCACTATTGCTGGGTCTATCAACAGAGGTATTAACAATGGACTTCTCATGGGTGTTGACCATGTTGAACCTAAGGACATTAATGTAAAACAAGGTTCTAAAGCTGTTGGTGTTTATTATAATGCCCTTCCGGGAGACAGATCCTCTCCAGCTTGGGATTTACCTATTGATGGTAATATCCTAAACATTTTAGGAAGTATTCAAACTGCAGTGGGCATAATCTTGATACTTTTAGTCGTATTCAGATCAAGACTGTTAAAATCTTTCCAGAACAGGTGATTGTCATGGCGTTGATATTGATAAGAGGAGAAAATAATTCTAAACTGCTGAATGCAATTGCAGATATGGAACGCCATGGTAATTTGAATCTGACATCAAAGCCTAAAGTAGTCGATGCTTCTTTTGCAGATAATCTTGTTGAAGGAATATTGAATTCAAAACTCAAGACAAAGTCTAATGTTGCCACAGCATTTTTTGTAAAGGAAGATACCACTTTAAGCATTATGCAGGTCAAAAAAATTCATCCTCCAGCTCATGTGGTGGTTGTAAGCGATGAATATGGTGCTTATTCTAAATTGGAATATGTCCTGAATAATGCTGATGATTTCACAGGTTATAATTCCACTAAGGCTATTAATGATGGGATGATTGATTATAAAATAAATAAAAAGGAAAGACACATTAGAAATGATAAATTGAATAGCTATACAAAATAGCTATTTTCTTTTAATTTTCATAATGTTGCCTAAGGTTCTTTCTCCGGATGAATTGCTGATGAACTGATTGAGGTCAACATTGTCTACTTTTTCAAGCAGTTTGATGTCCAATGCTTTTTCTAGTTTTTTTGTAAGTTTATTGTCCGGAGTCATTTTTCCGGTTTCAATTCTGTTTATAACTGAAACTCTTTCGTTGATTTTCCTGCCCAAATCTTCACGAGACCAGTCTTTGGCTTCTCTTGCTTTTCTTACTTCCAGACTAAAGTCTTCAATCAATTCTTCGGAAGGTTCTTCATTTCTGGAATATGCTCTGTTTCTAGTTGTTGCAGGCCTTTGTTTTTTATTCTTATTTTGTTTGACAAATTTCGGTTTAGGTTGTGCTTTTTGAATTTTTCCAAGTTTTGAGCACTCTTTACAAACAACCATGACTGATCCTTCAATTTTTGCTCTTATTGGATTGTTTTCTGGTACTGGTTTACCACAAATTTCACATTCCATATCAATCAGTTCCCCTTATTTTTTAATTAAATATATATTTGTAATGTTATATAATGATTGTTAGTTTCAATTAAAATGAATACCTTTAAATACTTTAAAGTTACTAATTGTTATTAAAGTAACATGTTGTTAAAAAATTTAAACTAACTGGAGATGATTCACATGGATGATTTTAATGATTTGGAAAATTCTTCAAAAGAACAGTTAATTGAAAAAGTCGATTTATTGCAAGACGAAATTGACACCTTAAGAGAAGAAAAATCCAAAGCTAAAAGTAACTTAATGTGGAAAGTTAGGAAATTGGAAAAAGACAAGGTTCTAATTGAAAATGAAAAGATTAGACTTGAAAGAGAAGTAAAATCTCTCAGATCTGAAGTTGATAGATTTAGGTCACCTCCTTTAGTACTTGCTACCATTACAGAAGTATTGGATGATCACAGAATGACTGTAAAAAGCAGTACAGGACCTAGTTTTCTTGTTAATTACTCAAAATTCTTAGATGAAAAATTATTGGTGCCAGGTTCAAGAGTTGCACTCAATCAACAGACTTTCGGCATAGTTGAAGTGTTGCCTTCCGAAAAAGATGCCAATGTTTCAGGAATGGAAATCGAAACCAAACCTGATATCACTTATGACCAAATCGGTGGTTTGGAAGAGCAAATCCTCGAAGTTAAGGAAACAGTTGAACTTCCTTTAACTGAACCTGAACTCTTTGAAAGGGTAGGTATAGAACCTCCTAAAGGCATATTGTTGTATGGACCGCCGGGAACCGGTAAAACTTTACTTGCAAAGGCAGTAGCCAATGAAACTAATGCAACATTCATTAAAATTGTTGCTTCTGAATTTGTTAAAAAATACATTGGTGAAGGTGCAAGACTTGTTCGTGAAGTATTTGAACTTGCTAAGGAAAAGGCTCCGGCAATCATATTCATTGATGAATTGGATGCAGTGGCTGCAAAAAGACTTAAAAGTTCCACCAGCGGAGATAGGGAAGTTCAAAGAACTTTAATGCAATTGCTTGCAGAACTCGATGGATTCGAATCCAGAGGGGATATAGGCATCATTGGCGCTACCAACAGGCCTGATATCCTGGATCCTGCACTTTTACGTCCGGGTCGTTTCGATAGATTCATTGAAGTTCCTCTTCCTAATGAAGATGGAAGACGTGAAATCCTTAAAATCCACACCAGGAACATGTCCTTTGATGAAGAGGCAGATGTTGACTTGTTGGCTGATTTAACAGACGGCTTATCTGGTGCAGATTTAAAGGCCGTATGTACTGAAGCCGGTATGTTTGCAATTCGTGATTCCCGTGATAAAATCACTGTAGATGACTTTATGAAGGCTGTTGATAAAGTTATGGACAAAACCAAAGAGGATGAATTGTTCAAAACAGAAGCTGGCGTAATGTTTGGATAAATCTAATTGAAATAAGCCAATGATGAACCCTATGAGCTCTGATGCGTGATGAATGATGGGCGAGCTGAGGCTTATTTTTCATTACTTTTTTTGTAAAACTTTATTTAAAAGTAAATTCTAATATTATAATCATGTTCTTTAATAATAATGAAAGTAAAGTTAATGATAGAATACTTTACCAAACAAAACCTAATATGATATTAGGTTGTAAAAAAGCAATTCTTGGAGTCATTATTCTAATCATTATCCTGAACATCTCTCCCATTGCGATAAAATTTATAGGGGAAATGCAGGTCTATATGATTTCTCAAGTTAAACTTTCACTGACTAGATATATGGCCATTGCTTTTTTTGTTATCATTCTTATTAACGTTATTTATATTATTTGGCAGCTGATTGGTTGGTATTCAATGGAATATACCTTGACTGAAAGCAGAATCATTATTAAATCAGGAGTTATTTCCACTAAAAAGAATTACATGCCTTATGCAACAATTCAGGATATCAATTCTTCTCAAAATATTCTCTCCCGTCTGTTAAATGTGGGATCAGTTTCTGTGTATAGCGCATATGACAACAATCAGTTGGAACTAAAAAACATTTCAAATCCTTCAAAAGTGGAGGAGATCATTTTTTCAAGAATGGTTGGGCCAAGAAATTTCCAGGCTCCGCCACAATCCATGCCCCAATATCAGGAAAGAGGCTACAACGCTTATTCCGACAGGTCTAATGATTTTGCTAGGCATGATGATTATTATGATGCATCTGATGAGTATGTTCGTGAGGATTATCTGGGAAGAAATGATTTTTATGATGAATACGAACCGATAACTCCAATAACCCATGAAAGAAATGCTCGTCAAAGGGGAGAATATGAATACTATCCTGAGGATTTTGAAAGTATCACAAACCAACCTCCCCGTCATACATATGAATATGAACCTTATGATTCAGGATACTCAAAACCTTCAAACAATCCTCAAAGGAACATTAACTATAATCCAAGAAGGGACGATTATTCATATGACAATGATGATTATTATTATAATAATGAACCTAAAAGTTATTATGATGAAGTAGTTGAAGAATATCCTCAAAATGATGTTGAAGATATGGATATTCCTTCTGATAATGTTATTCGCAGACATTTCGATAAATTTAAAAAATAAGGTATTTAGATGAATTCTGATTTTGATGTTGTTGTTGTCGGTGCTGGACCTGTAGGTTCGACTGTTGCATATTATCTGAGTGAAAGCGGTTTGGATGTTGCAGTCGTTGACAAAAAAAAGCAAATCGGCTATCCTCTACAATGTGCAGGAATTTTAAGCAAACACATTTTCGATTTCAATGAACTGCCGAAGGAAGTCATACTGAATGAAGTGACAGGCGCATTTCTCCATACCAGAAATCATATTCTCAACGTTGAAAAAGACACTGCTGTGGCATACATCATTGACAGAGTTGCATACGATAACTTTTTGTTAAACAGGTCAATTGAAAGTGGAGTGCAGCTAATCAATCAGAAGGTTGTCGGTGTCGATAGTCAAAAGGGAATAACCTACCTTTCAAACGATGAGGAAATCCGATCCAGAATCATAATAGGATGCGATGGCTACAATTCGACATTGTCAAAATGCATTTCCAACAGTCAGGATAGTTTTCCGGCATCACAGATGCTTGTTGAAATAGATGATGAAAACGTTAACCTTTTTAGGGAGTCTGAGCGCAATTGTGATGATTATGTGGATACCTATCTCTTGGATGATATCCTGCCCGGATTTTTATGGGTCATACCATTGAAAAACAATCAATATAGGGTGGGAATGTTTTCAACTCAGAATCACAGAAAGCAGGATGAAGTATTAAATAGCTTTTTGGATGAAAACTTTGACTACAAAATCATTGAGAAATATAAGGGTTTCATACCTATTTTCAATGATAGGAATAAGATTGTAAAAGATAGGCTGCTTTTGATAGGTGATGCGGCATCTCAGGTTAAGCCAACTTCCGGTGGGGGTCTGCTGATTGCATTTGATGCCTGTAAAATTGCAAGCAGGTATGTCATTGAAGCAATTAATAATGATGATATTAATATATTAAAGGGATATCAGAAGGATTTCAGAAGTAAATATCTAAAGGAATTCAGTTATCAATTAAAGGTTCAAAAAACTCTCAGTTTATTAAATGATGATGATTTGGATTATCTGTTTTTAAAACTTAAGGAAAACGATTGTGAAAAGTTAATATCAGAGTATGGTGATATGGACACTCAATCAAAACTTGTAAAGGAATTTATTAAAAGAGGTTTAATATTTAAGATTATTCCAACATTTCTTTTTAAAAAAGTTGTAAATATATTTGGATTAAGGTGAATTTATGGAATTATTATGTATACAATCACAAGAACATCCGGAGCTACCTTTAGCAGAACTGAAAGCGGTAATGGAATGTGAAAATATAGATGCTCAGCTTGAAAGTGTTTGTGAAGGCATAGCTATTTTGAAAAATATTTCTCAGGATAAATTTGATGAATACTACAGAATATTAATTAAAAGATTAGGATATACCCATGAAGTTCACGAACTGATTTTGGAAACAAGCGTTGATACTTTAGACAATGATGTTTCGCAAATCGATTGGTCTTGTTATATTGACAAAACTTTTGCGGTACGTGTTAAAAGAATTCACTCACAGATTGATACAGTAGGATATGAAAGGAAACTGGGAACATTGATTTTGGAAAATTGTGATGATATAAGGGTTAACCTGTCAAAACCGAATACATTGGTCAGAGTTGCCGCTTTTGAAAATAATTTATATGTGGGTATTGAAAGATTAAAATTAAATAAAAAACATTTTGAAGAAAGCAAACCTCATAAAAGACCATTCTTCTATCCGGGATCCATGAATCCAAAACTTGCAAGATGTATGGTCAATCTGTCAAGAATCAAAGAGGGAGAACTGTTGCTTGATCCGTTTTGCGGCACTGGAGGAATACTTATTGAGGCGGGTTTAATCGGATGTAAGGTTGTAGGATCCGATATCTACTGGAAAATGAAAAATGGAACTGCAATCAATTTGGAGCATTATGGCATTACTGATTACAGAACATTCCATTTGGATGTTCGGGAACTGAAAATGTATGAAAAAGTATCCAGTGTAGTTACTGATCCTCCTTATGGAATTTCCACATCTACCGGAGATGTCGATGGTGATGAAATCTTTAAGGAATTTTTTAAGGCCATCTATGATAATATGAAGGATGATGCTTACCTTTGTATGGCTTCACCTCATTATGTGGACTTAAAACCAATGGTTAAGGAAGTTGGTTTTGAAATTGTGGAACAATATGGAATTAAAATGCATAGAAGTTTAACAAGAATTATTTCTGTTATACGTAAAAAATTGAACTAATATTTAAGTGATGGGGATACATTTATATACTAGTTATTTTTTGCAAGGGTTTAAACTCAATGAATCTTTATAATTCCTGTTAATTTTATTATTTTATTCAATATTTTTTTCTATTTTATTTTTATTTGATTTTAAGAAAATTATTTTTGATTTTATATTAAAAGCGTTTTTTCATTAAATTCATAGTTAAAATTTGATATTTTTAACTAATTAAATTTTTAAGAAATTTATTTTATTTTAAATATTTTTTTGCAATATTTTTTAATTAAATTTGTTAATAAAATTTGTCTGTCTATTAAATGTGCTATGTGTTTTATGGCGATGACCTAAGTAATATTGTATGGAACAATTTTTACTATGATGGTTGCTTTCCGCATGTAGCTATACATTTTGTGAGTACTTGAATTTTCTCAAGTATGATGTTGGTTTTGTAGTATGTGGTGAATTAGTTACAAACTAGTTTAGTGTAATACTCGTCTATATTTAGCGTACTTCATAATACTTTATACTTATTATGTCTGTTATGTGATTCAATTCTGTTTGATCCTGGCAGATGTTACTGCTATTGGGATTCGATTAAGCCATGCAAGTCGAACGAATTTAGATTCGTGGCGTACGGCTCAGTAACACGTGGATAATCTACCCTTAGGA
>NZ_JBGVFE010000025.1:0-14836 GCF_045120835.1 Methanobrevibacter sp. | reverse complement strand
TTTTGTCAGTGTTAGGATAGTAAGTTACATTAATCTTGTATTCACCAGCAGCTAAGCCTGCAACAGTGAAGGTGCATTTACCATCAACTAATGCTTCAGGAGCTACTTGAATGTCACCGACAATTCCCACTGAACCAGTAGGAGCATAAGTGGTTCCATTATTTTGTAATACAACTACAATTTCAACAGCATCAGGATAAGTAGTACTATTATCAGTGACTGTGATTGTAGGAGTAATTTTTTCTATGGTGAATGAAGTAGATTTAACGTCATCCTGTAAATTCTGATCATTGGATAATACCACATAAATTGTATGAGTACCAACTGTAATATTTTCAATAGTCCAGTTAGCAGCATTATTCACTAAATCTTTTTCTCCTAATTTGTGAGCAGTATCAATAACCTTATCATAGAATGTGACCTTACCTGTACCGTATGGAACTACAACAGAAATGGTAGTGTTTTCAAATAAGGTATCTCCTTCATGACTGATGTTAATGACAGGAACTGCTTTTTCTACTTTAAATGAAGTATTATTTGTAGCGCCAGTATAATTTTCATCGCAAGATTTTACAACAATATAATAGTCAGCACTAGCATTTAATAAACCGATCGCTTGAGATTTGCTAGCAGCCTGACCAGGAGTTGTATCAATGGTTACTGTATAATTATAGAGTTCTGCACCACCTTGGAATGCATATACTGTAATGTTATATTCACCAGGCATGTCTGCAAATACAACTGCAGTAGCAACATTAGGATATGTTACATCAGCAACAGTAATATTTAAGTGTATTGTACCTTTATTAACAGTTAAAGTTTTAGATGCATCTTCAAATGGATTATAATTATCAATTAAAGCAGTAACATTAACATTATAAGAACCAGCATATAAGTTGTTAAATGTTTCAATAGTCCTGTTACCTTTACCGTCTTTTACGGTTACTGTATAATCAGTACCATTTATTTTAACGGTATAATCACCATCTACAGCATTACTGATCTCTATAACTACTGCATCAGAGTATGCTACAGGATTAGGAGTAATGGATATAGTAGGAGTAATAGTACCATTTGAAACGGTAAATGTTGAACCATTGGTGGTTTGTGTATAATTTTCATTTAAACTTGTTACATTTACTGTATAGGTACCAACAGGTAAAACAGGTAAATTAACTGAACTGTTAGTAACCGGAGTAGTAGATGTAGCGCCAGTAATTACAATAGGTATTTCAATATCTTTGCCTTCAATGGTTACTTTGTAAATACCATCAACAGAAGCTGTAACTGTAATAGTAGCATTTTGAGGATAGTCTACATTATTAACTGAAACAATTAAAGTGTCGATTTTACCATATGCTACTTCAAAGCTTGTGCTATTTACGGTATTAATATCATAATTAGCAAATTTAGGATCTGTAGCGTTGGATGGTTTTACACATATTGTATAATTACCAGGAGTAAATTTATACATATCTCGTGTATCACCATTGACTTTCACATAAGTAATATTTTCATTACCGATGTAAATTAAATAAGCATCATCAAGTGAACCATCAACATTAGTAACAAATTTAACAGTAGGAACTGTAGGGAATGTTACATTGTCAACAGCTATACTGAAGTAGATAATACCTTTTTCAACAGTTACTGTATGAGTTGCATCTTCAAATGGATTATAATTTGAAATAGTACTAGTTACATTAACTGTATAAGTACCAACATTTAATGTATTTTTTGTAGGAATGATAGTAGATCCATTACCATTTGAAACAGATATTGGATAATCAGTACCATTTACATTAACATTATAAGTACCATCTACAGCATTAGTAATATTTACAACTATTACATCCTCATATTTTACAGAACTGTTGACAGTTATAGTAGGAGCAAGAGTACCGTTGGTTACATTGAATTTAGTTGTATTAGTACCTGAAGTATTCCAATTATTAAATGATGCATCAGAAGCATTAGCTTTTACACTAACCTCGTATTTGTTAACAGGTAAAACATCTAAAGTCACATTACCTTTACCATCTTTGACAGTAACAGAATAGTCTTTAGAGTTTACATTAACAGTGAAATTACCGTCAACACTAGCTTCAACTATTGCAATAGCTTTGTTAGGATAAACAACATCAGCAACAGTTACATTAAAGTAAATATCACCTCTTTGGATTTCCACTACATTTGTATAAGTAGCTTTAACTGTATCATAATACTCAACAAGACTTAATAAATCAACATTATACTTACCAGCATCTAGAACACCTAAAGTCTTATTACCTTCACCATCTTTAACAGTTACTGTATAATTTTTGTTGTTAACAGTAATATTATAATCACCATCAACATTTGCTTCAATAAATACAACAGTAACATTAGGGTATTTAACTACTAGAGCAGTAACATCTGAAACTGTTATGGTACCATTTTTAACCTCAAATGTTTTTGTAATAGTTGTTTCGTTATATTCGCCATTTGCAACGTAGGTAAGGTTAACAGTATAGTCTCCAACTACATAAAGTGGAAGTGTGAAATTGGAAATCTTACCTGCAACGAAACTACCACTATTAACAAGTTGGTCATTTACATAAAGTTTGTAGTCACCATCTACATTACTGGTAAAGTTAACAGTTGCATTATTAGGATATGCAATTTCAGTAATTACATCAGTTTTATTAGTAATGTTCATATCAATTACAGGTTTATCTTTAGTTACTTCAAATGTACAAGTATCATTATAAGCTGAATATGTAGTAGTATTTTCACCAAAAGTAACGTTGACAGATTGAGTACCTAAAGGAAGTTTGATGGAAAGAGTTCCATTTGCTTTTTTCTCTGCTGATTGATATTTTAATACAAGATTTTTAGTAGTAGGTTCAGCGCCATTAGATTTAATGACTACGGTTACAGTCACATCACCAGCAAGATTGTCACTGGTAAATTCTACATCGATAGTAGCATTTTCAGTTACAACATTATTATTAGCATCTACTTTAATACTTGGTGTGTATTTAACTACATCGAAAGTAAATTCAGTAGAGTTATCATTATAACGTTTTTCTGAAGCATCTTTAAGATATGAAATAGTTACTGTATATGAAGTCACTTGATCTAAATTCTCTTTAGGAATAGTAATATCAACTTTACCGTTAACAAGTGAAACGGTGCCTGAGTAACCACCTAAAACATATTGAATAACACCAAGAGGATAGTAATTAGTATCACAGTTAGTTAAATTAACAGAAATTACCGCATTACTACCGATATATACAACACCAACAGTTGCATTTATTTCAGGTGTAACTTTAGCAAGCACAACGTTATCAGTTACATTTCCTTCGGTTAAGTTGTTGTCACCCATATACTTAACAGTAATAGGGAATGTTCCAGCACTTTCAACAAATTTACATTTAAATGTAGCAGTACCGTTTTCATCTACGGTTGCAGTAGCATTTTCAACATTGTTGACGTATAATTTAATTGCAGTACCCTTAGTTGCATTTTGAACTGTTACATTGATTTCAACATCTTCGAATAATACTTGATTATCAATTGATACCACTGTAATGATTGGTGCTGTTTTATTAACAAATAATTTAACAGTATCATTTACAGCAGGAGCATATTTAGTGTTTCCTTCAAATGTAACATTAATATCATAATTACCAGCAGCGATTTTACCTAAATTGACAGTTGCTTTACCATCAGTTAAGGTAATATTCTCATTGAATATGATACCAGCAGCGTTTTTAACTGTAACATTTACATTTTCACCAGTAATGTCACTAGCTAATTCTATATCAAATGAAACATCTTCATTGTATTTATATTTACCTAAAGTAATGTTAATAGGTGTAGTAAATTGATCTACTTTGAAAGTTGTAGAGTTTTTATTGTTAGTGTAGTTACTATTAGTAGAAGTAAAAGTTACATTAATCTTATAAGGATTAGCATTTACAAGATATGCAGTATTAAATGAATATACTCCTGCAACAAGAACTCCATTATCTACTACTACATCATCATTAATCTCAACTGTTACACTACCGGTTGCATCACCAGGTAAAGTAATAGTAATAGTTTGATTTTGGAATTTGGAAGTATCCACATCAATTTTGATATCAGGTGTTTTTGGATTAACCTCAAATGCTTTACTTGTAAAGTTTGTTTTAAAGTTATCATCACCTAAATATCTAGCAAAAACAGAGTATGTTTTTACTGCAGCATTACTCATAGTGTAATTAGCAGTACCGTTAACTAAAGTTAAAGGCCCTAAGGATACATCACTAATTTCAAACTCAACATTCCCAGTAGGAGTTGCAGCATATTGACCTGTTTTATTTTCAACAGTCACTTTAATAACAACTTCACCATTATAAACCGGATTAACAGGTATTACATCAATAGTGATTATTGAATCATATTTTGAACCTGAAGTAAATTTAACAGTAACATTATCACATTCAGCATTTGAAAGTGTAGCATGTGTTGCTTTAATTTCATAAGTACCTAGTTCTGAAGGATTATACGCACTAGGATTAGCGATTACATTACTGCCTTCAAAGTATTCCCAAAGAGTATCATCAACAACTATTTTCTTACCGTTAACATATGCTTGTGCAGATAATGCAGAAGTTGTAGCTGGAAGAACAATTGTTTCAGGTGATGCTGCAACAATTATTTGAGCTTGAGAAAGTAATTCTGCATCAGATTGTAAAACTATATCTCCATCACCAAAAACAGAATCATCAGATATGGTTAATTGTGAACCCTGATGTGAAGTAATTACTTTACATCCAGTAAATGTAACATGATCTAATGTTAAATTACCCGCATTTTGAATAGCAACAGTTGCATTGATTAAAGTCATGTCTTTTAAAGTCACATTATTTCCAGAAATAGCGAAAATAGCTTCACCACTACCGGAATTATCTATTATCTTACCATTACCATTAATTACTAAATTATTATTATCAACAGTAATAGGAGAATTTTCTGTTGAATTTCTTTTAAAATCAGAACTTAAGTCCACAGTACCGGTCTTCCCAGTAATGTTTCCTTGAAGCTCATTAAAATTCGCTTCGCCAGCTGAAAGCACCGTGTTTGAATCAGAAGCAGAAACAATATCATCATTTGATACTGAAACAGCGTCTTCGTCTGATGCTGCCAGATCATCACTAGCATCATCAGCTGCGCTTACAGCAGAAACACACATAATCATTATTAAAAATATTAATAATATTATCGTAGATTTCTTCATATTTTACCTCATCGAATTCGATACGTATTTTAAAATAAATATAAAAAATCTAAATTAAAATACATATGTTATTTAAGCTGCACATCATATATAAGTTTTAATATTTTTTCGTAGGAAAATGGCCAAAATCCAAAAATAAAGATTTTTATTTACATTTGAGAAATCTGTTTTCATTCACCGAAATGTCAAAAATGCAAAAATTTCATTAAAAATTTACCAAAATCGGTAAACGATATTATGTGTTCAACTTGTTGGAATAAATATTTCCCAATACAATACTTCAATATCATGACAAATCATGCCGGATAAAGTGAAGCACTATTGAAAAGACTACAACTCCGCCAAAACCGGATTCATGCAATAAAGCATACATTTTAAAATCCCACCGGTTGACTGACTGAAATTGGAGAAATCAAAAATACATTCAAAAAATCCAATAAGTTAATAAAATACTATATATAATTATTATATATGAGAATCATACTGGCAGGAACCGGAAGTGCAGTCGGAAAGACCACAATCGCCACCGGCATCATGAAAGCGTTAAGCGAAAAGTACAACGTCCAGCCCTTCAAGGTCGGACCGGACTATATCGACCCGTCATACCACACCCTGGCAACGGGAAACACCTCAAGAAACCTTGATTCATTTTTCATGAAGCAGGGCCAAATTAGAGACTCATTCCTCAAGGGAATGGAGGGCAAAGACATTGCCGTTATCGAAGGCGTAAGGGGGCTGTATGAAGGAATCGATTCCATAAATGATATCGGAAGCACTGCCAGTGTTGCAAAGGCTCTCGATGCACCTGTGATTTTAATCATAAACTCAAGAAGCCTTGTCAAAAGCGCCGCAGCCTTAGTGCTTGGATTTAAATCCCTAGACCCTGAAATCAACATTGCAGGAGCAATACTCAACAAGGTAAAAAACCGGGCACACTATGAGAAAACAAAAAGGTCAATCGAAGAGATTACAAAAACGGAAGTCATTGGCGGAATCGTAAGGGATGACTCCATATCAATCGAGCAGAGACACCTTGGCCTTGTTCCCGCAAGGGAAAGGGAAACCTCAATAAAGTTCATAGACATCTGGTCAAAGACCATAAAAGAATCAATAGACCTGGACAGACTGGTTGAAATAGCAAAATCCGCACCAAAAATCACCTCCGAAAGAATTCCAATCTGGAATAAGCTGAACAGCCAAAGGGTAAAAATCGGCGTTGCATACGATGAGGTCTTCAACTTCTACTACAAGGAAAACATTGAAGCCCTGGAGGCAAACAATGCCAAAATTGAGTATTTCTCACCTTTAAATGACGAGTCACTCCCCGACTGCGACGGACTCTACATCGGTGGAGGATATCCCGAACTCTTTTCAAGGGAACTGTCCAACAACGAACAGATGCTTGAGGACATCAGAAATTTCCACAACGAGTCAAGACCTATCTTTGCCGAATGCGGAGGCCTGATGTATCTCATGAACTCCATACATGACGACAGGGTGGTCGACATCTATCCGTATAAATCGGTTCTAACCGACAGGGTGCAGGCGCTTAAGTACACAATCGGCGAAGTCACCGAGGACAACATAATCTCCAAAAAGGGCGAAATCTTCCACGGCCATGAGTTCCACTACTCAAAGGTCATTGTCGATGAGCTAAAACACAAAATGGCATTTAAGATCACAAGAGGAAAGGGATCATTCAACAGCATGGACGGTTTTATGGAAAAGAACACCCTTGCAAGCTATGTCCACACCCATGTTGCGGCAATGCCTGACTTTGGGGCAAACCTGTGCATTTCAGCTCGTGAACTGGGAGATTAATATGAAAAGATATGACTTTTTCAATCCGATGATAGTCGCAGCGGCGATACTGGCATTTCTGGCGATGGGATATGTGGGCTCGTTCAACTACAGGTTCGAAAATCCCCTGAACAGTGCCGTTATCCTGACTGTCATTTTCGCATGCATAGTATTTGCCGTCGGATATGCCATTGTGAAATACAAATTCGATATCCAACCGAAGGAAATCGGCTTTTTTAGCGAAAAACTGCTTTTGGGACTGGTAATTGCAGCTCTGATATTGCAGACAGTCAACATGATACTTCTTGGAGGAATTCCCCTTTTCAACTCAACTTTAAAGGCAAACGCAACAACAAACATATGGAGAGTTGCCTATCCGCTCTTCTTGATTGCGCTGAATTTCCTTCTGGCAAAACACTACAGCAGAAAATACCTGATTCTCGTCATACTCGGAGCCCTCATATTCGGCCTCAACGGATACAGGACATCAGTTCTTGGAATACTTGGAAGCTCATTCATCACCCTGTACTATCTCGACAAGATTTCTAAAAAATTTGGAATCGTCTTCATTGCAATAATCATTGCGGGCCTGATGGCCGTTGGCTATATCGCATCCCAGTCAATCGCAGGCCAGCACTGGACACTGAACCCGCTGGAGCTTATATTCTACCGTGCCGGATTTACTCTGGAGGTATTTGAAAGAATCCTGCCTCTTGCCGGAACCACCCACGGTAAAATCCTCTCGATGGTTTTTTCATCAGGAAGTCCTCGGACATTCATCGGCCAATACGTCCTCAACTACGATGTATGTCTCACTTCAACGCTCTTCGGTCCGGTGATGCTTGATTTCGGATATATTGGACTGACCGTGCAAATGCTTTTTATGGGAGCATTCCTGGGACTGGCAAATAAGGTAAAAAAAGGCATCGGAATCGGAATTTATGCAATAATCCTGACTCATACAATCATATGGATAGAAACCGGTCCAACCGACATCATGATCTGGTTCTTGTATCTGATCGGACTCATTTACATGATAATCTGTTTGAAAAAATAATCCATGTTGACAAATTATAATTCAATATTAAAATTGTTATAAACTTGTAATTTTTTAATCTAAAAGCAATAATGACCCAAAATCATATATAAAGACATAAATATTAGATTTAAGACATGATTAACTAGAAGATAAATTTCTTCTATGAAAAATGGATTTATCTTTGAGTTTAATCTAAGAGGTTTGGAGCAAATATTTAATATTTAATACATTATACTATTTAATGAGTGAATGTTACTACAGTGATATTATGAATAATAGAAAAAGGATAGCCCATGAGTTTGCAAAAATTATTAAATCCGATGACATTAAACTAATAATGTTATATGGATCTGTCGCTCGTGGTGATGATACAGAAGAATCCGATATTGATATTTTAATTGTATCGCCAATTGCCAACGAATTAAAACCTAAAATTCATAAAATTGCAATTAACATGATTCTTGAAAAGAACGAAGTAATATCACCCAGATTAATGACTGAAGAGCATTTTAATAGAACCAAAGATAATCCATTTTTAACAAATGTGTTAAAAGATGGTGTTAAAATTGGAAAAAATTACAAATGCAATGAATGTTAGCAAAAATCAATTAATTTCAAGTAAAACTTTGTTTGAGGCAGGACAGCATAGAGATTCGATAACCTTATCATATTATGCAATGTATTCGGCAGCTTTGGCATTGTTGTCTAAAAAAGATATCTCTCCAAAAACACATGAAGGAACATTAAGGCAACTAGCTAAAGAATATGTTAAACCGGGGTTATTAAGTCAAGAATCTTATAATTTTCTATATGAAGCAAGAGAAACTAGAAATGATTCAAGTTATGATTATTCTGTTGTTTTCAGTGAGGAATCATCCGAAAAATTAATTTTACAGGCTGAAAAATTCATAGCTGAAGTGGAAAGTTTATTGTAATTGTGATAGAGTATCCTATCACTTAAATTTAATTTTTGAACAGACCATCTGGTAAAAACAATCCCACAGACATCATATCTGATTCATTTACATGATAATTTGCTTTAAAAAGTAAAAAAAACTGAGCGAAATAAGGCCAAATTATAAAAAAAGTAAAAAACAGGCAGAAGGAATCTGCCGGATTAATTCTAAACAAAGATTAAAATTATCAAAATCACCAATGAAATGAAGAATATGAATGTTCCTTTAACAATGAAGTCCGCATTCCTGTCTGTGTAGAATGAAACACCATAAGACAATGCCAGTGCAACGAACATTTCAATGAGACCGGTGATGCCGGAATCCATTCCAAGCAGCCTGCCTGCAATGAATGAAATGAGGTATGAAAATATTACAACCACAAGAATCAGGACGATCGGATTGTTAAGAAGCATAAATAGCGTTGACCCCTGTGAGAAACTGCTTGTCCTCAAATCATAATTGTATAAATTGGTCTGGCCATAAGGATCTAGGCTGCCCCTTCTTTGTTGGGTGCTTCTGTTTAGAAGTGATGAGATTCTGCTGGTGTGCGGTTCATCGACCTGCCTGTATAAAGTATTTTTATAGACATTAGGATGGGCATCCCTTTGCCTCATGAGATATTCCATGTCTGAAGCGTCGTAGCTGTATTCGGGATACTCCTCTTCGATATAGGCAGAGGCTCCACCGTCATAAGAAGTGTTGTCAAGGGTTGTCTGATTGGTCCTGTCCTGGTATTTCTTAGCCAGTTCAAGCAGGTTGTTGCGGTCAACCAGCTTGATGTTTTTTCTGATTGCATAGTTTTTGGCCTGTTCGGAGAAATATGCGGAAGTTACGATAGTCACCTTGGAAGCCTTGATGCTTTCCTGAACCTCTTCCATCTCCCTCAATACATCCACGCCAATCTGAAATTCCTTGTCATAATTTTTACATGCTACGACTACCCCAAAGTCCCCAATTGTTGTAGGCAGAATAGCATATATGTCAATAACCTTTTGCGAGGTTTTAAAATTCTTGTAAACCTTAAAACCTGAATCCTCCATTACCTTTGCTATAAAATTAATCAATTGTGGCTTTTCCAATTTTCCACCCACTTGTGTTTTTTACAATAATATTATATTTTATGGATTAAATTGTTATTAAAGTTTATCCCATTACCTAAAATTATTTAAAAAATAACCACCCATTAAATTATATGAAAGCATTGATAAGTAATGATGATGGAATAACGGCTTCAGGAATACTGGCTTGCAAAAAAGCGGTTGAAGACTTATGCGAAACCTATATTGTTGCTCCAGAACTCCAGCAAAGTGGAATCGGCCATGCCTTAACATTATATGAACCGTTAAGAATTAACGAGCACACTCTTAAGGACAAAAGCAAAGGATACGCAGTTACAGGAACACCAACCGATGCGGTAACCCTTGCACTGTTTGAGATAATGGATGAAAAGCCCGACATAATGATTTCAGGGATAAACACCGGTTTCAACATAGGAAAGGCCGAACTTACAACTTCAGGTACCCTTGGAGCTGCAATCGAAGCTGCCAGCTTCGGCATTCCAACAATTGCAATTTCACAGGAAGTGACCCGTGACGACATAAAATTCGAAAACGGCGAAAACCAGGTTGACTTCTCATTTGCAGGAAAGATGCTCAAAAAACTTGCAAAAATTGTTTTAAAAAAAGGTTTGCCTGAAGGAATTGACATACTGAATGTTAATGTTCCCGAAAATCCTTCAGATGATGAATTTGAGATTGCACACCTGAGCGAAAGGATGTATGTTCCGGTCATCGACAGGCGCCTCGATCCGCGCGGAAAGCCATACTACTGGATTGGCGGCGAGCCTTATGAATCACACAAGCCCGGAAGTGATGGTCATTATCTTCGCAAACTACAAAAAACCACCATAACACCAATAAAAATTGATCAGACAAATGATGTTGATTCGTTGCGTGAGTGGTTAGGTTAAAATACTTAAATGTTTAAATCCTTAAGTATTTTTTCTCTTTCGGCTCTAAGTTCGCCTAAAACTTTTTCGTCTGTGCATCCTTCTTTTTTAAGCTGTGCTATTGTACGGGTAATAGCCTCTAAATTACTTTCTAATTGATTAATTGCCATAGTATATATTATAAACATTAAAGTATTTAAAGTTGAAAGACTAATGTATGAATAGAATATTTTAGGATTTGAAACAATGAGCAACGATAATGTAAACAAACTTTTTGCACAGTTTAAAAACAAATATGTAAGCGTCGATTTAAGGGGAGATTACAGAACCGAAGGTACAGTAATCGCCATTGATAACTACCTTAATCTTGTTTTGGAAAATGAGAACGGCCTTGAAACCATCAAAGGCGGAAATATAATTTTTATAAGCTTAAAAGAAGATTAGATATTAACTTCAATACCTAATATCTCTTTTTCACCATTGTAGACATCCATCGCTATTTGAGCCGCACCTATGGCTCCTGATTCGGATGAGATTACCATCATATCATAGCTGTTTTTAAAGTACCTGTTGATTTCATCCTCAAAGTCAAAGGGCTCTTTCATGCTTCCGATGGAACCTGTAAGGACTATTCCGTCAATGTCATTTTTGCATACCACAGCCAAACCGGCAATTTCCATGGCGACTGTCATTATAAGGGTATCTATGGCCAATTTTGCCTTCTCGTCGCCTTCACGGTAGTTTTCCAAAAGCTGATCTTTCATGTTGGCAACCTTGCCGTCTATTCCGGCAATCTTGATTGCTCCTGCATGTGAAAAGCAATCGTTTGCAGAGGCCCTGTTCTCGTCGATGTCCCTGATCATTTCCAAATCAAGGGGTCCATGAACAACGCCCATTGCACCCAGACATGCATCCATTGCCCCTTTTATCCTGCCGTTTTCAATGAGGATATTCACGCTGTTTGAGGATATGTCTGCAACGATGAAATTTCTCCAGCCGGTTTCCTTTAAGGCATTATAGGAAATGCTTACCTTTTCGGGACTTGCCTGGTGTGAGTAGGCTGCACGGAACATTTCATCCAGGGAAGTTGAGTCCTTGTGAAGGCCCGGAATCATTATGGAAGGAATGTCGAGCTCTTCAAGTTCGCTGAATACCGAGGTTCCCCCTCCGGTTACCTTTCCTGCACCGTTGATTGACAGTATTCCACGATTTTCGACCTTGGATGTAGGCATTATCTGAGCGAATCCGTCACCCATCGCATAGGTTACAGCCATTAGCTTAACGTCGCCCAAATCAAGGCGTTTTTTCAATTCATCTGCTGCAGAAACCAGACCTTTCTTTGATTCCTCACGTCCGATTTTAAAAACGTCCACGACATCGCCTTCATCAGACATTATGCAAAATGAGATACCGGTAGTTCCATGGTCCATTCCAATAAAAACCATTATAATCACAAAAAAAATAAAAAAAAGAAAAAAGACGTTTAGTCGTCTTTTTGTAAGCCACAAGCTTTTCTGAGTCTTTCTCCAACAATTTCAATTTCTTTTTGACTTTCAGCTGCACGCATTTCCTTAAGGTTAGCACCGTCGGTTGCGTTTTCGTCAGCCCATTCTTTCTTGAATGTTCCGTCCTGAATTTGTTTTAAGGTAGTTTTCATACCTTCCCTTGCCTCATCGGTAATGATTTTTTTACCACGGGTCAATCCTCCAAACTCAGCTGTGTTACTTACGTCATGCCACATTCCGGCAAAACCTTTTTCATAAATCAAGTCAACGATAAGTTTTACTTCGTGACAGGTTTCAAAGTAAGCGATTTCAGGCTGATATCCTGCTTCAACCAAAGTGGTGAATCCTGCATTGATGAGTTCGGTAATACCTCCGCATAAAACGGTCTGTTCACCGAAAAGGTCTGTTTCGGTTTCTTCCTTGAAAGTGGTTTCCAAAACACCAGCTTTGGTCAATCCGCATGCTTTAGCCATACCCAATGCCAATTGCAATGCATCTCCGGTTGCGTCCTGTTCGACTGCAACGAGACCAGGAATTCCGAATCCTTCCTTGTAGGTTCTTCTAACCATTGATCCAGGTCCTTTTGGTGCAAACATTACAATGTTTACGCTTTCATCAGGTTTGATTAATCCAAAGTGGATGTTGTAACCGTGAGAGAATGAAATGGTGTTTCCTGATTCCACGTATTGTGCAATCTGATTGTTGTAGACTTTTTCCTGGATTTCGTCAGGAAGCAAAATGTGAATAATGTCAGCTTCAGCAGCGGCATCTTCAATAGTTTTGACATTCATTCCGTCTTCTTTAGCAGCATTCCATGAGCTACCATTTTCTCTTAAACCAACAATAACATTAGCTCCACTGTCAGCCATATTTCTGGATTGTGCTCTTCCTTGAGAACCATAACCGATAACTGCTATGGTTTTTCCTTCAAGAACATCAGTATTTACATCGTCGTCATAATACATTTTCATAATAATCACTCGTAAAATTAAATATCACATAATAATTATGATTGTCAATATTAATAAAAGTAACTTAATTCAATATATCGACAAAAAAAAGAATAGAATATAGATGGTCTAGTAACCATCTACTAAAACTTTCAACTCGCCAGTTACAATATCAATGATTAAACCGTGTACAGGCACGTCAGGTATCAATGGATGGTTTTTGATTTTTTCAACAACGTCCTTAACGTTTTGTTCTTCTGATTCAAATCCTCCAATCCATTCAGCCAAATCGTACTTTGCAATATCCTCTTCAGCAATGCCACGAGCGAGCATTTTTTCTTTCAATGCTTCTGCATCTGCACCTGCCATACCACATTCAGTGTGACCTACAACCATTACCTCTTCAGCGCCAAGGTTGTACAATGCTGCACCGATTGACCTGATTGCGTCTTCACCTACAATTGAGTTTCCGGCGTTTCTGACGATTTTTGCATCTCCCCTTTCAAGGCCAAGTGCAGGTTCGAAAAAGTCAATCAGCCTGCAGTCCATACAGGTGAGAATCGCCAGTTTTTTGGCTGCATGGTGAGACATTTCTGTGCCTTCAAAATTTTCAACGAATTGCTTATTGTCATTTAAAACATTTTCCAATATTGTCATAATTTATACTCCCCTTGCCATTGCTGTAAGGCCGGTACGGGCTATCTTATTAATTCCATAGCCTTCCACTAAAGATATAAATGCATTGATTTTTTCCTTATCTCCAGTAAGCTCGATCAGTAGTGTCTGGTCTGTTACATCTACAATTTTAGCCTTGAAAATATTAGTGTACTGAATTATTTCAGCTCTTGCCTTTGAATTCGGAATGTTTACCTTAATAAGGCACAATTCCTTTTTGACTGCATTTTTGGTAATATCTTTAATCTTGATAACATCAACCAATTTATTCAGCTGCTTTGTAACCTGTTCAAGTCCTTTTTCATCCGCATGAACAGTTATTACCATACGTGAGAGGCCTTCAACTTCTGACTTTCCTACGGTAATGCTGTCAATGTTGAATCCCCTCCGATTGAATAAGCCGGCGACTTTTTGTAAAACACCCGGTCTGTCCTCAACCAGTGTTGAAATAACGTGATAATTTTCATCCATCTAAATCACATCCTTTTCAAGCTTGTACTCGCCAATCATCTCATTGATTCCCGCTCCCGGAGGAAGCATAGGCAGCGCCTCTTCGGAGTCTATTACTACATCCAACAGGATTGCTTCGTTGTCCTTAATTGCACTGGCCAAAGCATCCTTTGTCTCGCCAGGTTCGGTAATTCTTACTGCATTGACGCCGAAACTTTCCGCAAGCTTGACGAAATCAGGACTG
>NZ_JBGVFE010000024.1:0-5273 GCF_045120835.1 Methanobrevibacter sp. | reverse complement strand
CAGAGGAGACAGTATCGGCATGTCCACACCATAACGGGTAGCTAAAATATTGGATAGGGTCTGTGAGGCAACCTGACCGACGCTGCTTCCGTCAACGATTGCATCGGCTCCCAATTTTTGAGCCAGTTTTTCTGCAATCCGATACATTCCGGATTTACATAATACGCAAGTCATCTTTTCTGGAGCCTTCTGTTTTGCGACTGTGAGATACTCGCCATAATCAATTACCCTTCTTTTAATTGGAGTTCCCTTAGCATAGATATTCAACTGGTCCACCAGCAGATTGAAGTTTTCAGTGACTTTCGGCCCTGCAAACGGATCATTGTTGCAGTGAAGCGCTACAACTTCACATCCCCTTTTCATCATAAGATATGCTGCAACAGGAGAGTCTATGCCGCTTGAAAGCAAAACAACGACTTTTCCCTGAGTTCCCAGAGGAAGTCCTCCAGGCCCTTTGATTTTTTCATGGAAAATGAAAGTCTTATCCTCCCTGACTTCAACAAATATTGTCAAATCGGGATTTGTCAGGTCAACGGGAGCCAATACCTTCTCCCTTACAACCCCGCCACAATGTGCAGCCATTTCCTGTGAGGTGAAATCATGCTTTCCAACACGTCGGCACTTGATTGCGAATTTTGTGTTTTCATCCAAAATATTCTCTTTGATTAATTCTTCAGTGTATTTTCCCAAGGTTTCGTCAATGTCTTCATATGTTGTTAGTGTTGAGGTTGCAGGAGAATATGAAACGACACCGAACACCCGGTTCAGCTTTTCAATTCCATCATTGAAATCCTTTGGATGGATATATATCCTTCCCTGGTTTCTCTCAACTTCACATTCAAAAGTAGCCTTGATATTTTTAACTAGCTTTCTTTCAAAACGTGACCTTATCTTAGGACTTTTGAGTCCTATTTCACCATATCTTGCAATAATCAAATCATAATTCATTTAAACACACTCTAATTTTAGTACACGCTGAAAAAAAAATAGCAATCCCTTCTATACTAGTTTTTTTAAAAATATAACAGCAAGTATAATTTTTTAGTTCAAAGTTAATAAAGATTGTTATAAAAAAAGGAAAAAGGATAAGATTATCCTTTAATCAAATCTACTGCAGTCTGGATGGCTTCATCCATCTTGTCTGCATTTTTACCTGCACCCTGTGCCAGGGTCAAGCGGCCTCCACCGCCACCGCCTAAAACGCCTGCTGCAGTCTTTATGATTTCATTGATTTTAATTCCACCGTCAATTGCGACTTGGGAAGCTGCCCCAACGATTTTACCGTCGCTGTTTCCCATAACTACAACATCAGCCTTTCCGTTGTCGGTAAAGTCAGTGGCCATTTTCTGAAGCTCCTTGAAGTCCGCCTCAATCAATTGGTGAACGACCTTAAGGCCATTGATTTCATCATATTCATCGGCCAGGGAGTTCATTTTCAAGCTTGCAATCTCTGATTTTAAGCGGTCGATTTCGTTTTTCTGAGCTTTCCATTCAGAAAAGAACCTGTCACATGTTTTCGGCAGCTGGTCGTTTTCAACCTTAAAGATTCCTGAGCTTTCCCTTAAAAGCTCTCCGTCATGCTGCATTGAATCGATTGCGGCAAGACCTGCTGAAAAGTCAATCCTTTCAACACCGTCCTGAACCCTTTCGGTCTTGTTGATTTTAATCGGTCCGACAACACCTGTCCTTAGGACGTGTGTTCCCGCACATGCCTGCACGTCAACACCCGGGATTTTGACTACACGAATCATTTTGCCAGGAACGATACCACCCTGATAGAGCACGAATCCGTAGAGTTCCTGTGCCTCGTCCCTTGTGTGGAACTGTATGTCCAAATCGATGTTGTCCATTACGTACTCGTTGGCCAGCTTTTCGATTTCGTTTAGCTCTTCCTGTGTGATACGCTTGTAGTGTGAAAGGTCAATACGTGCCCTTGTAAGACCGTTTTGAGATCCTGCCTGCCATATGTGCTGGCCCAAGACCTTACGGGCCGCAGCAATCACAAGGTGTGTTCCTGTGTGGTGGCGTGCAAGGGTTATTCTTCGCACCCAGTCTATCTCACCGGTGACTTTTTTGCCAACCACATCATTTGAGATGTCTCCATCTACATAATGCAATACCACATTATCAATCTTTTCGGCATGAGGTATTTTAATTACATTTCCATCAATGGAAACGCTACCTATATCTGAAGGTTGACCTCCTCCTTCAGGGTAGAATGTGGTTTTATCGAAGATCAAACATTGCTTGCCGTCCTTCTCAACAAGACCCAAAACTTCGCCTTCAAATTCTTTTTGGTAGAAATCTTTATAGAACAGCAGGTCTGTTTCAGGGTAATCGAGTTTGAAGGTGTCCTTCTTGTGAGCAGTATCCTTTTCGTGGGCTCCTGCAACCTGTGTGAAGAAATTGTCCGGCACGTTTACAGTAAAATCATCTCCGGCCATTTCAACAACGGTTTCAGGAGGAATTCCGTGAGCATCGTATAAGTCTATAAGCATGTCAAGAGGCATTTCGGATTTTCCTTCTTTTTTAAGCCTTTTGATTGACCTTTTGACAATGCTTCTTCCTTTCTTGACTGTTGCGGCATACCTTTCTTCCTCTAGAGTAATGATGTTCATGATATGCTCTTCTGAGTCACGGATTTCAGGGTAGAATTTGGATAGGAAATCAAGCTGTATCGCCATAACGTCAGCCAGGGATTCCTTCATGTCAAGCTCCTTCATGAATCTGATGGTTCTTCTTAAAACCAGCCTTGCGAGATATCCTTCCTTGACGTTTGAAGGGATGATTCCGTCAGCAAGCATGAATGCAAGACATCTTGTGTGGTCTGCAATGATATAGATTGCCTCCATCGGTTCGGCAGCTTCCAGATATTCATCTAAAGTCAGATTTAAGCTTTCAGCCACCTGTTGTCTGAGTTCCTTTAAATCCCCGATGTCCTCAATGTCCATCATTCCGGCAATCTGGGCATTTCTTCCCTGGATGTCCTCGTTGATTTCAACGCCTGTAAGCTCTTTTAGCTTGTCGACGACAGGCGCAAAGCATGCATCATAGGCTGTCGGTGTTCCCTGTGAAATCCATGCGATACGTTCAAGTCCGTAACCTGTGTCCACGACTTTAATTGGGATTTCCTTTTTGGATCCGTCCTCAAGGGTTTCATACTGGATGAAAACGAGTGTTGCAAGCTCCACTCCCCTGCAGCATACCTCATAACATGGTCCTTCGTTACCTCCGCCGGCCCACCAGGAGCTTATGAAAGTGACCTCTTCTGTGTTGATTCCGATATGTGCAAAGAACTCGTGGCAGAGCCTTATGGTTTCGTCTTCCCAGTAGATGAAATCGTCTTCCTTGTTGATTACTGTGTGTGTTCCCATTGTAAAGCAGGTCATGTGCCTGCCGGTTCTTCCCACATTGTCGACGTCGTTGAGCCTGATGGATGGCTGAGCCATTTCAATAGGATTTGCAGGCGGCTTGACAAGGCCTGAGGTAATCCAAGGCTGGAAACAGAAGATTGATGCTCCAACCAGAAATACGTCGTCTCTCCATCTTTTGGCCAGAACGGGATATCTGTGGACATGAGTGTGCCCTTCGCTTTCTAAAAATTCTCTAAAAACTTTCTGGATTTCATATAAATTGTATGGTTTATCGGTTGCCGGATTTGCAATAAAGCCATACTCATCACATGGAGCGTCTCCACAGGTGTCTCTTTCAACCTGGGAGTAAAACTCCTGTCCGCAAGTTTTACATGTATATTTTTTATAACCAAGTTCGTCAAAAATTTCTACCATATGAATCAGTTTAAAATATTTATCAGTATAGAATATGTTTTTTGTTAAATAAATAAATTTTTAAAAAAATAGGATTTTTTAGTCATTTACGAAATAGCTGTAAAGTTCATCCTTGACTTCAGTATTGATTTTAAATTTAAAGTTTACAATAGGATGTTCTCTGCCATCAATTGTCCTATAAACTTGCTTATAATTAAGCGGAGTTAAATTTCCAATATAATAAAACTCAATACCTTCATCATTGCTTTTTTGAATAAAGAGCTCAATGTCCAATCCGTTATAGTTAATGATTGGCTCCAGCTCCGGCGAAGAGGTTTTTCTATTGTTTCTACTCATCCAGTTGAATGTTTCCTTGTTTATGAAATGATCTTCGTAGTTAATAGTTTCTGATATGTCCTCTTTTTTGTTGTAAGTTACAAAGATAGGGCAGGTATCGTATTTGATTTTATATCCTCCGATATTTTGACCATTCATGAAACGTTCCCAGTTTAAAATTCTTAAGACATCCTCACGAGAGTATTTTTCATATAACTTGAATGGATTTAAATCTTCATAGACATTGTCATACTTGTAGAATCCATATTTTAAACTATCCTCCAAATGATTTAAGTAAGTAGGATTTATTAGGCACTTTTTAAACAATCTAGAAGCTTCAAACTTATAATCTTTACTGTTTTTAAGGTTCTTATAGACATCATTGTTAAAATCAAAGAACAGGTTTTCAATGTCCAAATCCTCATCCGTTACAAACTGGATTGTGTTTGCCTGATAATCATCGCTTGTTTCTTTTCTGTAGAAATTCATGCTTAAGACATTGATTGCACTTTTTATTGATTCAAATTGATTTTCAAGACCATATTTATCTTTTAAATATTTTTCGACTTGATTTATTGTAAAATATTTATTATATTTAAGACAACTCAGTATTACAAGCTCATGTGGCCTTATTCCTTTGATTAACTTTTTGGAAATGAATCTTAATGTTGCAAGTTCCTCTTCTGCAAATGTGCTTTCATAATCATTCTCAACATAATTCAGGAAGGTATGATAACAGTCAAACCTATTGTGATTCAAGATGATTTCTGGATTGAATTCCCCGTTGATTGCAAAATCATATAATAAGGGGATACGTCCTAATTTGTATTTAAGATTGTTGTATTTCTCCTTAAATAAAGCGACTTTAGAAAATGAAGTGTTGTTTATTGACTCATATATGCGCTTTTTAGAAATTTCATCAAAGTTGATTGAAGAAGCACCAGGAATAATCTTATTTCCCTCGATTAGATATTTTCTGATTTTATCCTTATCATAGGATCTGTCCCCGGATAGGGCAATCGGAATCATGAAATTATTTCTATAGTTTCCAATGAAATCCAGGATTACCACAAATTCCTTGTTTTTGTATTTTCTAAGACCCCTTCCCAACTGTTGGATGAAAATGATAGGGGATTCGGTTGGTCTGACTAAAAGAACTTGATTGATTTC
>NZ_JBGVFE010000023.1:0-12641 GCF_045120835.1 Methanobrevibacter sp. | reverse complement strand
CTAAAAGCCGTAGAAAAACTACAAAAACTAGAACACAAAAGAAACGACATAATAAACGATTTTCATCACAAAATCAGCAAAAAACTAGTTACAGAATACGATATAATCGTAATGGAAAGCTTAAATATCAAAGGAATGCTAAAAAACCACAATATAAGTCCTGGAATTCATGATGCCGCATGGTATAAACTAAAACAAAAAATAAAATACAAAGCAGAATTATACGGTAAAACATTCATTGAAATCGACCAATGGTTCGCTTCCACAAAAACATGCCATAAATGCGGCTTTAAAAACAACGACATAACCTTAAAAGATAGAGAATGGAATTGCCCAAAATGCGGCACACAACACGAAAGAGACCACAATGCTGCAATCAATATCTTAAATGAAGGGTTAAAAACACTAAAAAAACAACCTAGGGGACCTGGGGGATAGCTTAGAATATTTCCATTCACAAGAATGGATTACCTAAGAATCTCTGACCTCCACAGGTCGGAGAGGTTCAAAGACTCAATTTTTTTAATTAATTCATTTCACAAATTATAAATATGCTCCAGTTTTGGGATGATTAAATTCGAATAGTATTATTTAAGCACCAATAATATCTTTAATCACTTCACCGGCAATTATGAGTCCTGCAACGGAAGGTACAAAAGAAACGCTGCCTTTCACTTTATATTTTTTATTATTTTTATTTATAGTACAGTCATTGGTGTTTATGGGCTGTTCTTTTGAATAGACCACTTTCAATTCTTCAATATTTCTTTTTCTCAAATCCTTTTTCATTATTCTTGCAAGCGGACACACTGATGTTTCAAAAATATCTGCAACTTCAAACATTGTAGGATCTAATTTGTTCCCGGTTCCCATTGATGAGATGACCGGAACGTCAAGCTCTTTACATTTGCAGATGATTGCAATCTTGGCCATTATCGTATCGACACAGTCAACGGCATATGACAAATCACCGGTAATGATGTCTATTTCGGAATCTGCCATGTAAAACTCCCTGTAAACTTCAACGTTTGCATCGGGATTGATTTTGAGGATTCTATCCTTCATCAAATCTATCTTATACTCACCGAGGGTGTCTGTTGTTGCAATCAATTGTCGGTTGATATTGCTTTCATCTATTCTGTCATAGTCTATTAAAATGAAGTTTCCTATTCCGCTTCTTGCAAGTCCTTCGCAGACAAACGAACCCACGCCTCCAAGACCAAAAACAGCTACTTTAGAATTTTTCAATTTCTCCATTCCATCATTTCCAACCAACATTTCGGTTCTTGAAAACTTTTCATCCATATGCTGCTCACCAAAAAATTTAATTTAATTATAATTAATATATAAATATTAGATAATTCAATATTAAAAATTTAATGCTAATGATTTTAATGATAATCGATACTCATTGTCATGTTTACAAAAGCGAAATGGAAAATGCCGAAGAGATTATAAGAAAATCCTTAAAGAATGATATTTTTTTAGAGACTGATTCATCGTATATGGCTCCGCAGGAAAAAAGAGACAAGAGCAATGTGCCGTTTAACTTGAAATATGTTATTCGGAAATTATGTGATGAATTTGGTTTAAGCGAAGAGGAAATTATTAAAACAACCACTGGAAATGCAAGGGTGTTATTCGGAATTTAACGTTTATTAATTATTATTAATTTTAGGAGGGGGTGAAAAAATGAATAATAAAATATTTGCAGTATTTATACTGTTAATTTTTGCAGCAAGCATAAGTGCAGTTTCCGCTTTTGATTTGGGAGACCTTTTCGGTGCTGGTGAAAATGAAACCGTTACAATTGGAGGATTTGACTTCAATATTCCGGCAGGTTATGATGAGGAATCTTCAAAATATTCCGATGATGTACTTAAACAACTGGAAAAATATGGTTTAAATGTCACTGGAAAAACTTATATGAAAGATTCAACCGGTGTTGGAATATTTGTTGCTAATTTCAGCGATTATGAACTGAGCGATGATGAAGTATTAGATATAATGGGTGGAAATGCAACTACAATTAAAAATGTGGATGGTTTACTTAACTTCGATGAGAGTTACGCTTTCAGTCATGTTAAGGACAACTGTCTTATAGTCATCACATCCACTGATAAAGATGTGATTGGTGATTTTATAATAGCTTAATTTAAGCTATTTTTTTTCTTTTTTTTAATTTTGATTATGACTTGTCTTATTAGATTTTAAATTTAATAAGTATATGCACGATTTATTTTGTTTTAAACGAATTGTTCCTATTTTGGGGTTTCTTTATATGAAATTAAGAGTTTTTAGTGATGAAAAGTCGATAAGTATCTCAACTATTTTACATGTTTTATACGAACAGTTTTAAGTTCGTAACTTCTGAAGGAGTAGCTTCGACCTTTTTAGCCCCATTCTTCTTTTTTTTATCAGTATTTTGCTTGTTTTATAATAAATAGTTTTTTCATTTGTTTTTAATCGTTTTTAAGATGCAAGTGAGCACTTACATTCGAAAATCTTTATATATTGTCTTTAAAATATACTAACATTGAAATGATGAGATTTTACTCAAAAATCAAATTTATGGAGGAAAATATCTTGAAAAAGTTCAACATTATCTGTTTATTGATGGCATGTGCACTAATTTTCGTTGCAATCTCATGCGTTAATGCGGCTGATGTAAACGATACAAGCATTAACGCTCACGATGACATCACAATGCAGGTAACCGATCATGCAAATACACCAATCAGCGAAAACGTTGAAGTAGAAAACAGTACAACAACCAGTATAACAGTAACTAACAACTACGAACACCCAGAAAACAAAATTTCAAATGAAAATACCGCAAACGATAATCCTACTATCCACAGTAGCGGCTCTATGACCGAATTGAAAAACCAATTAAAATTTATCAGAAGCGGAAGCACTTATACTTTCAATAAGGATTACAGTTTTGTCAAAGGCAAAGACATAATACATGCAATTGTCATTATGGGAAACAATGTGATTATCGACGGCAATGGTCACACCATTGATGGGAAATATCTGATGGATGGCTTTTACATAAGCGGAAATAACGTTACAATTAAAAATCTGACCATAATCCATTTTAAAAATAAGTTTAACAGCCCTATTTCTTGGACAGGAAACAACGGTGTTCTCAGCAATTGTAGAATCAATGAAAATTACGGATTCAATGGCGGAGCAATGGCATGGAGCGGAAAAAATGGAATCATCAGCAATTCCAACTTTATAAACAATACTGCTCAACAAATAGCCGGCGCAATCTATATCAAAGGGGAAAACATGACAGTGAAGGATTCAACATTCATTAACAGCACATCAAAAATAGTCGGTGAAGCTGTTTACGTGAATCCTATGGTTAAACAGTGGAAAGTTACAGGAAACTTCAATAACGTTTATGGAATTCTTGACGGCAAAAAAGTTAACATCAACATAGACTTTTTAAGCAAAAGCTTTGGAACCAGCCTCAATGAAAAGAGCATTGACATAATTCCTTTATTATTTAAAGCTTTAGTGACAGGCGACGTGAACTATCTGGACAGCAATACCCTCTTTTACGGCAGATACATTAACAACAATACCTACGAATTTGTTATCCACAGAATTTTTGAAAAAGGATCCAAATATAATGGGGTAATATATGAAAAGCATTTCACTTTCCAAAAAGTTAGCAGCAGAAACGACATTTTCAACATGCTTATCGCCAACCAAGGTCACATGAGCCAAATGCTAATCAAATCAGTGACAGTAAACAATGACAGCGATTATGTAACAGCATGCCACATAACCAGCAATGTTTTCAATAATGTCCTGAATCTGATACCTGCAAATGAAAGGGCGAATATCGTCAAATCATTAAACGTGAACTTTAAAGACAACATTACAATCCATTCAAAAGAAACATGGAATCCTGCTTCCACAGGCTTTGACGTGACAAACCTCAACGGACATCATTCCAAAGTTTACTGGAAATCTGATGATGACAGCGAAAACAAATTTTCAACACTTAAAGACGGCAAAATAATTTCCATATCCGATTTGCAGATTGATGGATTCAATACAGCAATTGAAAATTTAGGAGGTACCTACTACTTAAACAGGATCATACTCTCAAACAACAAGATGGACTACCTTATCGATAGGGATTGGGGCGCTGCAATCCTCAATACTGGTGAAGTATACTGCAACAACTGTTCATTCATAAACAACTATGCTAAAAACGGTGGTGCAATCTTCAATCAGGGCCGTTTGGAAATAAACAACTGTGGATTCCACAACAATTACGCCTATGGCGAAGGAGATAATATATGCAACGGAAAAGATGGGGTTGTTATAGTTGATGGAAAAGACTGCAGTAACGGAATTGGTGTTGTTCATTATGCCAAAAGCTTTAGCGCAACACAATCCAAATGGATAGCAATAGGAAGCACTATCCTAAGCATTGGGGCAGGCATTGCTGCAGGAGTCCTTACAGCAAATCCGGTTGCGGGCTTTGCAGTGGGCTTTGCAGTTGGTGCAGGAATAGGTGCTGTCGCTTCAGGAATCATCATAGAACATAAATTTGATGTGAACTATGATCGGGCAACACTTGCAGCAACCCTCATAATCAGTGATGCTTTAAGCGGAGGATTTGCAGGATACAGCGCAGGGTCAACAAGATTAGCCATGACTTCAGCCACATATGATGGAATGCATCCTGTCGCTAAAGGATTGGGAAACATAATAACTGGCTTTGTTCAAATGTGCGAATGCACCATAAATGAATCCTAATTCCTGATTGAATTGTCTGCAGAAATTAATATGTTAGTAGGAAATTCATAACTTCAAAAAAATCGAAATATATTAAATAAGGGTGTTGAAACACCCAATACTCTTTTTTTTTTAAAAGTAATGTCAGCGTAAAATAATTTTCGTTACAATATGTATTATCAACTATTAATCCTTTTAAGTCGATTTATCCGCTCACCAAAAAATTAATTTAATCTAATATATTATATATTATTGAAAAATAAAAACTTAATGTAATTGGGGATTTTTCATGTTAATAGATACGCATTGCCATATTTATAATAGTGAAATGGAAAATGCGGATGAAATAATAAAAAAGGCCGCAAAAAATGATATACATATTGTATTGAACGGCACTGACCCTCTAAGCAATAGGGAAGTGCTGGAGTTGTCGAAGCGATATGATAACGTCCATGCCGCTTTGGGATATTTTCATACCTTTGCAGATGAGATAACGGATGAAGACATTTTTTTATTGGATAAGCAGCTTAAAAACGATAATGTTATTGCGGTGGGCGAGATAGGCCTTGACTATTATCACAGAAAGGACAATAAGGACAAACAAAAGGAATTGTTTGAAAAAATGCTGGGCCTTGCGCAAAAACATGGTCTGCCTGCAATAGTCCATTCAAGAAAGTCAATGCAGGATACCTTCGATATATTGAAAAAGCATGGTGTGGCGGGATCCATGCATTGCTATCAGGGATCAGCTGAAATGGCCAAGGAATTTGTCAAGTTGGGGTTCTATATAGGAATAGGAGGGCCGATTACTCATATCAACAACAAGAAAGCAAGAAAAACCCTAAGACAAATCGGAATCAATCATATCCTTGTTGAAACTGATTCCCCATATCTGACTCCAGAAGAAAAGAGAGGAGAAATTAATACGCCGTTGAACTTAAAATATATAGTTGGAAAAATAGCCGAAGAGTTGGATATGAACGAAGATAAGGTCATGGACATAACTACAGAAAATGCAAAAGACCTGTTCAAAATATAATCCTTAATGTCGCTTTTGTATAAGAGTTTTTCCGATGCTTGTATTTATGTATACGAACTATTTTGTTTGCCTAATACGAACAGTTCGTATTTATTTTATCTTTAATTTTTTAATATGTTCAATTAATTACATTTTTTTTAAACAATTGGTTGTTTTTTGATTTTTAGTTACATTTATTAAGCAATAATTTATAATATTATTATTAGTATTGGGGGATATCTATGAACGAACAAAAACCAATTCAGATTTTTTCAAACATAAACGAAAACATCGGAGTCAATGTGGTAAAAAGTCCCGTCAAGTTAACCATTTTGGAAATGCTGAGGGACAGTGAAATGGAATTCGATGAAATCGTTAGCAATACAGGCAAATCAAAATCAACAGTTTCAGTACATCTAAAAAGTTTAAGAGAAAATGGAATCATTTCCTATAGGGTTCATCCTAAAGATAACAGAAAAAAGATTTTCTTTATTAATTCAAAATATTTGGGGTCTGTCAACATATCAGAGCCGAAAGAAATCGAGCAGACCCAATCCGATTACATCATCAAGAATATCATTGAGGATGATGCGGAATTTTCAACCTTATTGTTCCATACATTAAAGGCAATGCTCATTCAGGAAGGAGTAAATATAGATCCTATCTTGCAGTCTACCGGAAACAGTATAGGCAAATCCCTTTTTGACACATTATATGATGATGATTTAGATGTTTTCATGGCAAACATCTCTAATTTCTGGGAAAGGAAAGGTCTTGGCAGAATTACATTTAACGTTGGCCAGATTATTAAGGTTACCACATATGACTGCTTTGAATGCAAACTGCTCCCAAGAACCGGTAAGCCAGCATGCTTTTTGGACACCGGAATATTGGAAGGGCTATTTTCAGAATTCTTCAATATGCCGGTCAGCGTTATTGAAACCCAATGCTATACAATGGGTGATGAAAAGTGTGTGTTTGAGATTGAACCTCAACACATTAAAGCTTACTAATCATCTTCAAACTGTATGATGGTAGTTGTCAGGTAAGGTTTTTCGTGGGAAAATCCTTCAATTATCTTTTCATTTTCACGTGTACAGTTCTGCACGGAATATATTTCTTTAGGTCTATTTTTTTCTTCTATAGTTGATTCCAATTTGGATGTGTTTCTGGACGCTTTCATAAGCACAATCGAATCGCTGTATTCCAGAACTTCCTCCAGCCTGTCATCAATTTTAGGAACGATAGTTAAAATGTCATTCTGCTCTACAAGTGCCTTGTTTTTAGCGGCAGCACATGCGGTAAATGAGGTAATGCCTGGAATGGTTTCGATTTCATATCTGTCCATCAGTCTTTTCTGCACATATGAGTAGGTGCTGAAAATCGAAGTGTCTCCGAGGGTAATGAATGCAACGTCCCTTCCGCTATTGAGGTATTGGGCAATCATCTCGGATGCGCTATCCCATATTTTTTCCAGCTCATCTTTATCCTCAATCATTGGGAAAATAGGTTCTACAATCATTAATCTTTTATAATCCTTTCTTTCTTTAAGTACAGGTCTAACAATGGATAATGCAATACTTTCCTTTTCTTTTGAAGATTTTGGTGAAAATACTACCGGGACTGTTTTTAAAACTTTAGCTGCCTTTAGGGTCAATAGTTCTGTATCTCCGGGTCCAACACCAATTCCAATCAGTTTTCCTTTTTTTGTCATAAAATCACTTTTATATTCTAATTGCAATTTTGCAAAATGCTTGTCTACTAATTATTTATAGTCCTCTTGACTAATATATTTTTGATGTCAAATTCAATGTTTTGTCCGAATTGCGGAATGTTAAAAAGTAATTGTGTTTGTGGAAAATACAATGATAAAAAGCCTAAGGGTCCAACTAATTTGTTTAGTTTTTCCAGGCCCAAAAAATCATCTGTATTGGATGATGCAATCCCTGATGTCTATTCGGTTGACGATTATCAGCAGGATGAGGGAACTGCAGCATACTTAAAAGAAATCTATCCTCACATTGATGATGAGATAATCGTTAATTTTCCATTTAAGGAGCCTAGATTGGGTCAGCTGGAGATTATACAGGATATCAATGATGCAATCAAGAAAGGATACAAATATATTATTCTTGAGGCAGGAACCGGTACCGGCAAGTCAGCTATCGCTACAACCCTTGCCAAAATGTACGAGTCCGCATACATATTGACAATGACCAAGCAGCTGCAGTCCCAGTACTCGGATGAATTTGCCTTTCCGCTTGTCAAGGGAAGGGGGAATTTTGCCTGTCTGAATGAGAATCTGGAGACAACCTGTGATATGGGGGCATGCAAGACAACTCCAAGTTCCAAAAAGTTTTTCTGCCCTTATGGTGTTGCCAAAAATCCGACATTGGATGCGGAACTTGCATTTGAAGATTCGTTTGGAGGTACAGTATTTTACCAGTCCGATGCCCATTGCCATTATTGGAATCAAAAGGCCAATGCGGTAAACTCTCCAATCACCCTGATGAACTATGACTATGCAATTGTCGAGCTGAATTACGTAAAGCATTTCGGAACCCGTTCGCTGCTGATTTTAGACGAAGCCCATAACATTGAAAACAAGTTGATGTCAACAATGGAAGTTACCCTTTACAATAGGACACTTGAAAAGGACATAAACAAGGTAATGTCCGAATCCATATTGAATGATGGGGAACTTGAGGACTGGGTAATGGAAATTGATGCAATTCGGGATGCATATGATGAAATCGACCTTAAGGATGTAAGCAAAAACAAGGCGGACAGAATAAGGTCAACCATAGGCAGGCTCAAAACCCTTAAGGACAATCTTGAAAAGGAACCTAAGAATTGGGTCATTGACACTGATGAAACCAGCGTTTGCTTTAAGCCATTGAGAGTTCATCATTATGCCAAAGATAACCTGTTGAAATATGGGGATGTCGTAATCTTTATGAGCGCAACAATACTGTCCCATAAGATGTTTTCCAAATGGCTGGGCCTGAATCCCAATGAAGTATATCATATAAAAGTCGACAGTCCATTTTCAAAGGAAAAAAGACCGATCATTCTTGATTTGGCCGGGAAAATGTCTGCAAACAGAATTAAAAAGACAGCTCCAAAGACAATTCCGATTCTTCAGGAAATTCTTAAAAAGCATGAAGGCGAGAAAGGCTTGATACACACTCACAGCTACAAATGCCAGCAGTACATTACAAATAACCTTTATAATTCAAGGCTGGTTTCACATACCTCAAAAAACAGGGAACAAGTTTTGAATTTCTTTGAAAAGGATGAAAATCCATTGGTATTGGTTTCCCCTTCAATGAGTGAAGGTGTTGATCTGCCTTATGATAAGTGCAGATTCCAGGTAATCTATAAGATACCCTTCCCATATCTTGGCGACAAGCAGGTCAACATGAGAATGAAAAGGGACAAAAAGTGGTATGCCTATAAGACCGTAATGACACTTATGCAGGCTTACGGTCGTGGAATGAGGGCTGAAGATGATTACTGCTATACATATATCATTGACAGCGATATAAACATGCTGTTTAAAAGTCCAATGTATAGGTCATTGATTCCGGACTTTTTCAAAGAAGCAGTTGTAAGAATTAAAAAATAAGCGGACCTGGAGGGATTTGAACCCTCGATCTTGGGATCCGAAGTCCCACGTCATTCCTAACTAGACCACAGGCCCGGGATAAGAATAAATTTTTTTATTCATTTTTTTCTTTTGAATCAATAGAAATGATTGGCATATCTTCAATATCTTCGACTTCGGCAAAAATATCGTCAATTGATTCATTTTCAAGCTGTGCGTGCTCGTATTCAATTTCCTCGATTTCTTCAGCAGTCAATTCTTTTTGTTTTGGCCTTTTCTCTTTTGCACGAGGAATCTCTTCGACATCTTCTTCAACAGTTTTATCTTTTTTAGAATCAGTAGGTTTTTTAAGAGAAGTCTTCAAATCTTTAATATCAAATTCGCCAATTTTGTAAGAGTCCTTGTCTAGCGGAATATTGCTTTTAGGTATAGGTTTTGGGGATGGTGTTTCTTCAGGTGCTTTGTTTTCGTCTTTCTTTTCATCATCTATGGAATCAATATCCTTTGTAAGATTTTCAAATGGATTTTTAATATTGAACAATTTGTATATTCCATAAATCAATAATAATAATCCTACAATTAAGAAAATAACAAACATGAAACTAGTTTCACCTGCTACAACATTGTCCACGACTCTATCACTGCGTGATTGGAAGATAAATATGGATAGAACTATAAGTATTACTCCCAAAACTGAGCCTATAATGGCCAAAATTGGTCGACCTCTGATTTTAGCGTTGACGACATTGTCAAAGTTCTCGCTTATGTCTCCCATAAGTTCATCGTTGTATTCATCGTATTCATCATCGTTTTCGCTATCTTTGGCCTTTGGAGTTTTAATGATATATTCCTCATCAACTGGGTTTTCTTCTAAATTAACGGCGGCATCATCTTCGTCATCGGGACGATAGATAAATTCATCATCAATTTCCAATTCATCCTCTTCATCATCAACATGATGTTCATTAAGATAATCGATTAATTCGGAATCTTCTTCAATATCATCAAATTCAAAAGATTCCTCATCATCCTTGACGGTATCAATCATGTCTTTCAAATTGGAAATTCTATGCTCTTTTTCTTTAGAATCCTTCATAAGAAAACCTCTTAGTCATATTCTCTCCATTTATGCTTACATTTTTTGCATGTGAAAAAACGTGTAGGAGCTTCATCTGCACTACGAGTTTGTTTTAATTCATAAGTAGCTTTATCATGTCCACATTTAGGACAAATTTCAGTGATGCCTTCGCCCATATCAATATCTTCAACATATTTGACGGTTTCTTCAGCTTTGACATCTTCTGAAACTTTATATTCTTTGGCATCATCCAATTCATTTGAGTAACCGCATTTGTTACACTTTAAAACGCCATTGTTTGGAAGCATCATGGCCCCACATTCTGGACAAAATTCCATTTAACTCTCCCTCTAAGTAAATTTTTAAATATCTAATATTAAATTATATTTTTTTTAAGTTATTTAAATATTAACATTATTTATACAGTCTGTTATAATTTTTTCGTGGTCAAAAGCAAGTTCTAGTTCATCTAATTGGTCTTTTGAAAAAATTCCAATATCTTTAGCATCACTATCGGCTTTTTTGCTATTAAAATCGCCTTTGGCAGTATATGCGACAGTTACTGTATGGCCTCTTGGATCCCTGTCAGGTTCTGAGTAGACGTTAACCAGGCTCTTGAGTTCAACATCAATGCTTGTTTCCTCTTTCGCTTCTCTGATAGCGGCAGTTTCTACACTCTCACCATATTCAACAAATCCTCCAGGTAATGCCCAACAGTCCTTATAAGGTTCATTTCTCCTTTTAATTAAAATAAAATTCAATTCATCATCATAAATGAATATGTCTGCTGTCAGGGAAGGAGTTTTATATTCTGCCATTAAATCACATTAAAAATAAAAAAATGGAAGCTATAAAGCTTCGTCTAAAAGTTGTTTAAATTCAGAACTTTCCTTTTGTAACTCTTCAGCTGCTTTTTTCAATGCAGCTCTTGGTCTTTTCCCTCTTTTGGTCTTGATAGTCATTTGTGGTTTTCCGGTAAGAGGGTGATCGATATTGTAAACGGCATATTCAACGTCAGGGTCCTGCATAAGAATATGTCTTAAGGCGTTACAAACTCCGTGACTTTCATCCTTTACTTCAAAAGTGAGTTCTAAAGTTTTATCCTCGATTATTTCAAAATTTTCCATTTTATCAACCTAATTAATCATTAACATAGTTTTTAGAGACTTTACGTCTTTCTTTTTTATTACAAGTATTGCACTGAAGTTCATCTGTTTTTTGTGTAGTATGCATGTAATCTCTACAACGGGTACACATTGCCTTTAGGACTCCACAATCTTCATCTACAGTTCCTAAATCCACATTGTCTCCAGTTATTTTAACTACTTTTGCCTGGACAATGTCACCAATTCTAAAAGCATCAGATAATTTTTCTAAATAATCTTTTTTTGCTTGTGAAATGTGTATTGCTCCCATATAAGGAAGAGCCAGTGGTCTTCCATTATCTTTCATACATTCGATTTTAACGTTAGCTCTTTGAGGTTTGATGTCAGTTATTTGGCCATAAACAACATCTCCTAGTTTTAAAAGAGCGGGTTTTGCATCTGATTCAACAGAAATAACCTTCATTTTTTGATTAATTTTAACATTTCCAAGTACCGCTGATTTGATGTCGCCATTGTCATCATAAGTACCTTCCCCTGGCAAGTACTGTTCTATAATTCCTAATTTATCACCAGGCATCACGATTTTTTCTTCTTCTGTTTTCATATTAAAAATCACCAAAATAAAGATTTATAAAAATTTCTTTAATATTATAATTTTATTCATGTTTATATTTAAAAGTATTTGTAAAATCAACAATATCTTTCATGGAATAGAATCTCGTCCAATCGATAGTTTTCCCACTCCCGTTTATTTAAAACAATTTCAAGTTCCTGCGGGGTAAGCAATGGTTTTTCATACATTTGAGAATCATCAATGGCTATTCTAGGACATGCACTCACAACAAATGCATCCAATTCAAGATATGCAAGCAGCGCATCCGGTGTGACGTTATCAACCAGGATGATGAAGGCTTCCATTCCAGACTCTTCCAGTGTTTTTTTAATCTCCTTTGCAAGGCTCATTCTGTACTGTCCCTCTTTGGAGGATACTAGAATTCCCCATTTTTTTGCATTTCGCGCCTTTGTAATCCTTGCAAATCTAATTCTCAGGATTCTGTCTGCAAATTC
>NZ_JBGVFE010000022.1:0-2490 GCF_045120835.1 Methanobrevibacter sp. | reverse complement strand
CCGGCAAGAAATGTCTTGTTATTGAAAGACGTGACCACATTGGAGGCAACGTCTATACTGAAAAGACAGAAAACATTAACGTTCACAAATATGGCGCACACATATTCCACACAAACAACAGGGAAGTCTGGGAATACATAAACCAGTTTGCAGACTTCAACCGCTACACAAACTCCCCTGTTGCCAACTACAAGGGAGAGCTCTACAACCTGCCATTCAACATGAACACATTCTATCAGATGTGGGGCGTCAAAACACCTGACGAGGCAAGGGCCAAAATCGAGGAGCAGAAGGCGGAATTCAAAATAGAAAACCCCCAAAACCTTGAGGAACAGGCAATATCACTGATTGGAAAGGACATCTATGAAAAGCTAATCAAGGGATACACAGAAAAGCAGTGGGGGAGGCAGTGCAGGGACCTTCCGGCATTCATCATCAAAAGGCTGCCTGTAAGATACACCTTTGACAACAACTACTTCAATGACCTCTATCAGGGAATTCCGATTGGAGGATATACAAAAATCATAGAAAAAATGCTTGAAGGCGTTGAGGTAAAGCTCAACACCGACTTTTTCGATGACAAAGACAAATGGCTCAATGCTGCCGACAAGATCATATTTACCGGAATGATAGACCAGTACTTCGACTACTGCTACGGAGAGCTTGAATACAGGGGCCTTAACTTTGAGTTTGAAACCATGGATATGGAAAACTATCAGGGAAATGCCGTGATCAACTATACCGATGCCGAAACTCCATTCACACGTATAATCGAGCACAAGCACTTTGACGGTGCCGAGTCAGCGAAAACAATAATTACCCGTGAGTATCCGAAAACATGGTCCAAAGGCGAAGAGGCATATTATCCGATGAACGACGATAAGAACTCAGAACTGTTTGAAAAGTACCAGAAACTGGCCGAAAGTGAAGGAAACGTTATCTTCGGCGGAAGACTTGGAATGTATCAGTACTTTGACATGTGGCAGGTCATTGACGAGGCACTGAAACTGGTCAAAGAATTGAAATAATCTGACTGAATATATATTCCTTAGTTAAAATAATGTAAAATTATTGAGACGATTAAAATAAATGAAATTTTGATTAATTAAATATGGTCAGATTGAATTGAACCTATTTTAATTAATCATAAATATTAAAATAATGAATGAATTGGAAGACCTATTTTTTGATGACAATCCAATTTGTTATTTTGGATTTAGCATAGTTTGTTTTGATTTTATATTTGCCCACATCCAAATTTTTAATTTTGATTGTTGCAAATCCTTTTTTATTGGTTTTGGCAACATATTTCTTTCCTTTTACTTTGAAAGTTATTTTCTTGCCTTTCAATGCCTTACCAGCACCGCTTACAAGTTTTGCCTTAAACCTGATGACTTTGGATTTTTTCCTTGAAATGTCTTTTGCCGTTAAAACCGGCTTTACAGTAATCTTATTTGCAACGGAATATCCGTTATAGCTTGCAGTGATGACATAACTTCCCGGCTTCAATTTGATTTTAAATACTGCATAACCTTTTGCATTGGTTTTAACATTATAAGATTTACCATTGACTTTAAAAGCAACAGATTCATCCATTCCAACCGCCTTTCCGTCATTGCCTATTATGCGAACCTTATAGGTTTGGCCACTTCTGAAATACATGACAACATCATCATTTTCACAAATTGAAGGCAATATTTCAACATTGTTTTCAACATACTGGCCAGTTGCAGGATTTATGGCAGTAACCAAATATTTTCCGGGCCTTAAGTTCAAAGGCAAAATCAGAAGCCCACTCTCATCGGTTCTGTATACATATCTGTATCCGTTAATGATGATGTCCACATCCCGATTGGCCAAAGAAGTGCCGTTAGTGTCGAAAAATGAAACGCTGTAATAGGAATCGCTGTTGATGACCTTTACAAGATCGTCGGCAAAAACTGTTGAAAGTACAGCAAGGTCATAGCTTGCATAAAAGCCGTCATAAGGATTAATAACAGAAATAAAATGATTGCCCGGATTCAAATTCAAATCAAAGAGGAATTTCCCATCATCATTGGTGAGGGCATAATAATTTTTGCCGTCAATGCCTATGATGAAAGGAGTATTGTTGATAGGATTTCCCTGTCCGTCTACAAATGATATTGTCAGATATGGAGAATCGCCATACCATTTCACCTCATCGCTGCCCGATACGGTAGGCAAGACTATTATCCGTGTCCTGTTGAATGAATTTTCCATCTCAAAGTCTCCATAATACTGGCATTCAACATCATATCTTCCCGGAAGCAGGTCAATATTCAAGGTAATCCATCCGTTTTCATCTGTTGTGCAGTTGTAGGTGGTATTTTGAAGAATTACGGAAACGATTTTGCCGCAGACAGGATGTGATAGAGCATCAACTAGTCTTGCATGGAACTGGGTGCCGTTTAGATAATACTTGACCAGTGGAGAGACATGCAGCTGGGTTGACCTTCCGGAAATGTATAT
>NZ_JBGVFE010000021.1:0-6545 GCF_045120835.1 Methanobrevibacter sp. | reverse complement strand
TTTCCGTGCAATATTCCTGCCTGGCTTGCTCCTGTCTGTGAGGAGAGATCAGTTTCCCACTGCATTAGGGTATGGGTGTTGCTTTCTAACCAGTTTTGCATCGTTGGCATAATGCCTTTTGAAATGGCCTTTTTCAATGTTTTGTATGACAATCCATCGATTTCAAGCATTATTACTCCGGGGTATTGTTTTTTATATGGGGTTTTTCTTTTCAATGCATACTTCAGAATGCTTTTAATGTATGAATTGAAGTAATTTGTGTTTGTAATGTTTGTTGTAAATGTTGTGGCTATTGCCATGACGATTGGACCCTGCCAAAATCCATAAAACCCGACATAAACTCCTGGAATGTAATAGGTTGCAATATAAAATATCAGGGAGTTTAAAAATATTGATCCAACACCCATCGTTAAAATAATAAATTTCATTAAAAATCGTCTAAAAATAGGCCATAATAGTGAATTTGCTATTCCAAAGGCGAAAACGATGATTAATGCATTATAGCTGGGACCGATAGTGAAATCACTGCTGATATAGTCAACGAAAAATATGGCTATAATGTTGGCTATGATTATCACTGCGGTTGTAATCAACGTTTTAAGTGAAGAGATTAATTTATTTTTGAAACTCATTCTATCTCGATTTTTTGCCGATTTTTGCTTTTAAGGGTTATTATTGTTATTTCAGGTTTGCAATTAATTCTTATTCTAAATGAATTTGTTCCAAGCCCTTTGCTTGTGTATTGAATCATATCTTCAACTTTATACAATCCAACAGGATATTTTGTTGAGTTCGGACCTCTGAATGGTGTTGTTTCAAATTTTGGAATTATGAACTGTCCTCCATGGGAGTGACCGGAGATTTGCAGGTCAATTTTTCCGGTTTGTGAGGATTGGCGTGCAAAATCAGGTTCATGTGCAAGCAAAATTGTCGGATAATTTTCATCCAATTCGGCCAAAACCTTATCCAGGTCATCTGCACAGACAGTGCATGAATCGACACCGGCCAAATTAATGTGTTCATCGTTTTTTGTCAATAAAACGACACTGTTGCTTAAATCGACAATATCTGAATGTTTAAATATCTCACGAATTTTATCTGAATCCATCCAATGGTCGTGATTTCCTAAAACACCAAACTTCCCATCGTTAGCTTTTAATTTTTTTAGGCAATCTTCTAAACTCTTGTCATAGCCATCAAGGACATATGAAACATAATCTCCAGTGAGTGTGATTAAATCATAGTTTAAAATATTCAAATAATCGACCAAATCATCCAAATACTCTGGATTAATCCATTGGCCAAGATGGATGTCGCATATATTTAAAATCCTGTAGTTGTGAAAATTCCAACCCAAATTATCCAATTCAATATTTACTTCAACCAACTCGATATTTTCAGGGCTAAACTTCTTGTCCGGCAATGTGTATGTCATTGCATCCTGAATTCCCTGTCGAATTTTCATCGCTTGAGGTTTTTCAATTTCATCATCTTTCATTATATATTAGATATGATTTCTGAAACTATTTATAATTTTAATTACAAATATCTCATGTGATTATTATGCTTCAAATTGCAGTTACTGGAAAACCAAATGTAGGAAAATCCTCATTTTTCAACTCAGCCACCGCTTCAAGCGTTGAAATGGCGAATTATCCGTTCACAACCATTGATGCGAATAAGGCTGTAGCTCATGTAATCAAGGATTGTCCATGTAAGGAATTAGGCGTTACTTGTAATCCTCACAATTCAATCTGTAGGGACGGCAAAAGATTGCTTCCGATTGAATTGATAGATGTTGCAGGATTGGTTCCTGGAGCCCATGAGGGAAAAGGATTGGGTAATAAGTTTTTAGATGATTTAATGCAGGCAAAAGTGTTCATACATGTTGTAGATGCTTCAGGTTCAACCAATATTGAAGGAAATCCTGTTGATGCAGGAAGTCATGACCCTCTTGAGGACATCGAGTTTTTAGAGGAAGAAATAGTAATGTGGATGTATGGAATTCTGTCAAGAAACTGGGTCAGGCTTGTAAGAAAGGTCGGTGCCGAACACTTGGACATTTCAAAAGTATTGTTTGATCAATTGTCAGGAACAGGAATAGCCATAGAAGACATCATAGAAGCTAAAAGGAATATTGAATCTGATTATAACAAATGGGAAGAAGAGGATCTCATTGAACTTACAAGAAACATTTTGCATATTGCAAAACCGATGATGATTGTAGCAAACAAGGCAGACCTTCCAACTTCCGCCGAAAACATTAAAAGAATTAAGGAAAAATATCCGAACGTGATTCCAGCTTCTGCTGAATCTGAAATTGCACTTGTAAGGGCGGCTGAAGCAGGCTTGATTTCATACCTTCCGGGCGATGACCATTTTGAAATTCTTGAAAAGGATAAACTGAATGATAATCAACTTAAAGCGCTTGAATACATTCAGACCAATATTTTGGATGTTTATGGAAGCACAGGAATTCAGGATGCCTTGAATTATGGTATTTTCGAGCTTTTGGATAATATTGTCGTTTATCCGGTTCAGGATGAACATAAATACACAGACCAAAAGGGTAATGTTTTGCCTGACGGATTTTTAGTTCCAAGAGGTTCAAATCCTCGTCAATTGGCCTACATTGTCCACACAGACATTGGGGACAAATTCATGCATGCAGTTGACGCTAGGAAAAACATGCGTGTAGCCAGTGATTATGAACTAAAAGACGGAGACATTATTAGTATTGTAACAAAAGGTTAACTCCTTCACTTTTTTTTTATTTTTGATTATTATGCCTGAATTGACTCGAAACTTTGATGCTGATGAGTTCAAGCAATATTACTTTTTAAAAGAAGAGTTAAAGGATTTCTGCAGGGCTGAAGGTTTGAAAGTCAGTGGCAGTAAGGAAGATTTGGAAAACAGAATAGTTCATTATCTTGAAACTGGTGAAAAGCTAAAAGAAGTTAGCGTAAGCCACCATTCTAATGAAAATTCCTCTGAAATTACTTTAACTTCTAGATTGGGAGAAAATTTCAAGTGCAGTGAAGATAAGCGGGAATTTTTCGAAAAGGAAATAGGCAAAGGTTTCAAATTTAAAGTCAAATTTCAGAAATGGCTAAAGTCAAATCCGGATAAGACCTATGGGGATGCCGTTGATGCATATTATGAAATTCAAAGTTCAAAGGAGAAAACAGAAATAGGCAGGCAATTTCAATATAACCAGTATATTAGAGATTTCTTTGAAGATAATGAGGATAAATCATTGGATGATGCAATTAAATGTTGGAAATATAAGAAAGGTCTAAAAGGCCACAACCGATATGAAAAAAGCGATTTGGAGATTTTAATATGAAAAAAGTAAAGATTACAGTCATGAGAAAAGTTCGCCACGATGATTTGATTGAGGAATATGAAAATCCTCTCGAACATGAATGTGATGTTGAAGAGGGTCAGGTTTTCATAGCTAACGGATGGCTTAAACCTGATGATTTTTGTGACAGCGCATGGGAGAGCCTATCCCCATTTGTTATGGCTTTGGCTAATGGTGCAAGTGACTTTTATGACGGATGGATGAAGAATAAGAAATCCGCCATGATATCATGCAACGATGGGTTTAGGCCAGTAAGTTTTCTTTTAGAAACCTTAAATGAAGATGCAGATTAAAACAATATTGTTTTCAATGCGGTGAAATCACGGATGAATTATTGCAGGTTGAGAGAGGCCATAAGGAGAAAATCGAATCTTTTAGGTGAGGTTAATATCAAAAAGAATTTTAAGGCAAACCCTTCATTAAATATATTCTTATAATTCATTAACTAAATTAATATATATGGCTGAATTAATAGATAAGACATTTAATTTTTTTAAAAAAGAAATAATATTTTCAATATCATTAATTTTAGCTATTATTTCATGTTTTTTTGTAAAACCAAGTATAAGCTACTTAAATTACATCAATTGGGATACAATCATATTGCTTTTTGTGATTATGCTCATAGTTGAAGTTTTAAAAAATTTGGCTGTTTTTGAGATGATGGTTCGTAGGCTTTTAACCAGAATCGGAAACACCCGAGGCCTTGTATTGGTATTGGTGTCTACTTGTTTTTTTAGTTCGATATTCATCACTAATGATGTTTCTCTGATTATATTTGTGCCGTTTGCCATATTGGCATTAAAAAAAGTTGACAGGTCTGATTTGATAATATTGACAGTCTGTCTGGAGACTGTTGCCGCCAATGTTGGATGTATGGTTCTGCCTATCGGCGCTCCTCACAATATTGTGATGTATACCGTATCCGATATTTCATTCGGGTCATTTTTCATGATGTTGCTTCCTTATATTATTGTTTCGGTGATGTTTTTGGCGGCTGTCTTGTTTTTCATTCCAAAAGATGAGATTGCATTGCCGAAAATGGAGAAAGTGCAATTGGAGAGAAAAAATTTCTTTAGGCGTGTTTTTTTAGGTGTTGATTATTATCTGCTTTTAACTTTCATTGCCCTTTTCATTCTGATTGGAAATTTGGAAAACATTCCATCTTTGAATTTGCTTTTCAAAAAGTGGATTGTTGGCAACGAAGTCATTTTTGGTGTTATTTCCTCTCAGATAATTTCAAATGTTCCGGCAGCAATATTGCTCAGTGGCTTCAGCAGCAATTATGAAGCCATTATTGTGGGAATCAATATTGGAGGTTTTGGAAGCCTCATCGCATCTATGGCCAATCTCATTTCCTATAAGATTCTTGTTCGGGAATGTAGTGAATTAAAAATCAAATATTTGGCCGTATTCACCCTTTTAAATGTTGCCTTATTGGTTATTTTATTGGGTGCTCGTTTCATTCTATCGTAAGGTCAGGCTCGTTTTTGTTTTGATAAGCATACCATATGCTGTTTTCAATGACATATTCCTGGGCCAGTTTTAAAATGTCTTTTTTAGATAGCACGTTGTTGTTGTTTTTTGCTTTTATTTCAAATTTATAGTATAATTCTTCCATTCTTCTGTGATCTTTAATCACGTCGTTGAGGGACATCTTTCCGTAGTAGCTTCCAATAAACAATGTTCCCGCAGACATTGTTCCAACAATAATTTTTAAGGTTGCACGAATCATATCGGTGGGTTCATAACCGAGCATTATGGTGTGTTGTTGGAATGTATGAAGAATTCCCTGAAGCATATTGTGATGCAGTTCTCCGGAAGGAACTGTTGTCATATAAAGTTCAAAACATAGTGCAATGAAGTAGGTGGTAACTGTTATGGCTATTAATATGTTGGTAATGAGCTTTTCCCTTTTTTGTTTTACCTTTAATCTTACATTGGCATTGTGGTGATAATTATATTGGTCTTCAATCCAATACTCCAGGATATCTTTTCTCACATCTGTTTTTATATCTAGTTTTCTTAACATGTCCTTTATCCAATATGTTGAACCTATTTCAACAAACCATGGCAGCAGTTCAGATACATTCTTTTCAATGCCTGCAACCGAAAGGTAATATTGGAGACGTAGCGATTCCGCCAGCAATCGGTACTGAACGTATTTTTTGTGAAACTCATGTTTGTCGGCATATTTATAAATGAAGATTAGGAGGACAATCATCAGTATGACATCAACAATAAGAAGATGCATCTCCCATTCATCATAGATGAGGAATGTGAGGGTTATCAATGTTCCAAAAAGCGCCAGCAATCTGAGAGTTCGCACATGGCTTTTTGCATTTTCTATACTTAGGACATCGGCCTGCCCAAATCTCCTGTCAATCTCTTGCAGTGTTTGGTCTGTTATGCCCTCTTCAATGTGAGTTAATTCAAGATTGCAGTTTTTCACATCATCTTCAAAAGTTTCTCTAGACATCTTAACACCAGTTCTAATAAGAATATTTTAATCAATCGGGCTTAAATATATTCCCATTATACTTATATTTAAGGAAATTAATAATTTAATTTGTACATTATTTTTTGCACGTGTGAGTACTATGGCTAACAAGAATGTTGAATTAATGAGGGGAGAACCGGAAATTGCTGTTAAGAAGTTAGCGATTCCAATCATGATATCAATGCTTTTGACAGCTTCATACAATATTGTTGATGGAATTTGGGTTGCAGGATTGGGCCAGTCTGCCATTGCGGGAATCGGATTTGTAACTCCGATATTCATGATTTTAAATGGTGTAAGCATAGGTCTTGGAAACGGTGCAACAAGCAGTATCAGCCGTGCCGTTGGGGCCAAAAACCATGAGGGAGCCAGCAAATCCGCAACACATTCGATTTTAATTTTTCTAGTAGCGTCAATATTATTGACTGCAATTCTACTTTTAATTCAGGAGCCGTTGCTTGGGGCATATGGTGCAAGCGGCCAGTCATTGGCTGAAGCGTTAAGCTATTCTACTCCACTATTCGCAGGTCTTTTCGCTTTCATGTTTGCTAACGGAGGAAGCGGAATCCTTCGTGGTGAAGGGGACATGAAAAGGGCAATGTATGCAATAATCGTCTCCGTTGCTTTGAATTTTATTTTGGATCCTCTTTTCATTTATGTGCTGAACTTGGGCTCTGCCGG
>NZ_JBGVFE010000020.1:0-8669 GCF_045120835.1 Methanobrevibacter sp. | reverse complement strand
AATTTCAATAACTTTCATTTCCATCCAGCCCATATTTTTTTCTGTGGGAAGAGTCCAGAATCAGACTGTTCCAGTCATTTGGATCTATTTTCTCGCCGTTGTAGTGGTCTGCAAATACTACATGATCAGAACACGACAGGGATTCATTTCCAAGTGGAGTGTGAGTTTGTATAAATACTTCCATACCATAATGCGGACATTTCCCCTTGGCCTCCAGTCTGCACAGATAACAGCTTCCGTCAGCGCTTTCGTGGAAGTATCCCGTTTTAAGACAATCCTTCAAAACATTTGGGTCTCCATGGTGAACGTATGGATCATATGGACATTTTTTGATTGTCATGGGCGCGGTAGCTTCAATATATGATTCGGGAGAGTCGAAATTATGCAACAGCATATATGCGGATAGTGCAGTTTTATAATGGATTTTATCGCCATATGCCATGACTCCTGAAGCTATTGTAAGCTTTGCAATAGGCAGCGGATCCCTTAAACCCTCTATGGAAGCGTTACGCTCAATGACTTGAGAAAACTCTTCATTGCCTTTTTTACCATTTAACCTAACTTTAAACAATATTTTCCACGGTGAATCGCTTGGTTCAACTGATAAGGTCTCTGAATCCAAATCGATGTCATATTTTTTTTTAAATTCTTCATTCTTTTCTTCTAAGTGTTTGTTCAAATTCTTTTTAATTTGGTCTTCGCTGTCAAGTATGGGAAGTCCATTGTATACTTTTTGTGTTGCATCTCCAATCGATCTTTGACCTAAAATCTCTATATTAGTCGAATAATCGTCAATAATGTTTTTAAAGATATCATTTGACTGAGAATCAATATTTGAATTTTGGATATAATTTAGAGATGTTACAACAAATATGCAAATCAGCAACAGGGCTACAACTAGAATCGCCGTTGTTCCTACTATTATATTACCTTTTGAGTCGAGTTTTTTTCTTTTCATTTTTAAAAATTTGGATTGTAATTTATAAGTTAATTGTTGAAGTGCGACTCTGTGATTTTGTGTAAATATGTAATACATTTTTTAAATTATATCAAAAAGAGTAATAAAAAAAATACTTATTTATATTATTGGCAATATATTATACATATTAAAAATTATTATGGAGGATTCACATGTCCGATACTGTAAGAACATGGCGTCATATACAACAAAGATACAATCTTATAGGTTCTAAATGTAACACTTGTGGTGAGTTATTCTTCCCATCTCGTGTAGTTTGTCCTAATTGTAGGAGAAAAGGAGACCTTGAACCTTTCCAATTTTCTGGAAAAGGAAAAATATACACTTATTCTGTAATTAGATCAGCACCAGATGACTTTAAAAACTCAGCACCATATGCTGTAGCAGTCATTGAACTTGAAGAGGGTGCAAAATTAACCTCACAGCTTGTAGACTGTGATGTTGACGATCTTGAAATCGGTGACGATGTAGAGATGGTATTTAGAAAAGTCAGAGAGGATGGAGAAGACGGAGTAATCTCATATGGATACAAATTCAAAGTTATCAAATAATACCGCCGTAATTTTAGTGAGTCACGGAAGCACATTGCCTTACGCTGAAGAGGTTTTCACTGAAATTAAGGAAAAATTTATCAAAAAAACTGGCCTTGCAGCTGAGATAGGTTATATGAAAGTATCTGAGCCTACAATTGCCGGTGCCGTAGAAATTTTAAAAGATGAAGTTGATGATTTGGACAGAATCATCGCTCTGCCGGTATTTTTGGCTCCAGGAATTCACACAAACATTGACATTCCGCAATTGCTGGGTCTTGAACCTTTGGAAGAGGATCCGAGATGTCCTGATGGAAACTATCCTGCCGAACACTACCTGTCAATTGCCGATGATGTAGTCTTTGACGGTGAAATTGAGCTTTTAAGTTCAATCGGCCCTCGTGATGAGCTTTTGGATATCATTGATAAAAGAATTAATGAAGCTTTGGCGGAATCTAAATTAGGCGATGTAAAAACCGGAATTTTACTTGTAACTCATGGTTCCAGACTAAATTACAACAAAGAATTTGCAACAGAATTATACAATAAGTTTGAAAAAACTTGCGAATTGCCTTCCAGTTTCGGATTCATGGAACTATGCGGTCCAAGCATTCCCGAATCCATTGATAAGCTAGTGGAAGAAAACGATTTGGAAAGACTGGTTGTTGTACCGGTATTTATCGCTCCTGGAATGCACACAACCCATGATATTCCACATATATTAGGATTTTTAGAGGAGCATGAACATTCTCACTCACATGGCCATGGCGATCATGACCATGAACATGACCTGACTCCTGTGGAATTTGATGGAGAAATACTCTATCCGGAGCCTATTAAGGCTGATGACATATTAATTGATATCTTAGCTAAAATGGTTGATGAAAAATTATAATTTTTCATATATTTTTTTGAAAAAATTTTTTTTCAAGATAACTTAAAATAATTTAACTTAAAACTTATTAAGGATGATATTATGGCTGATAAGAAAACAGGAATATTATTGTTGTCCCATGGTTCCAGATTGGACGATGGTGAAGAAGTAATCAAAGCATATAAAGATATGTATACTGAAGAATTTCCAGAAATGCCGGTAGAATATGGGTTTATGGAAATCAGAAAACCAGGAATACCTGAAACAATCAAGAAATTAACAGAAGAAAACGATTTGGAAAAAATCATTGTTGTGCCTGTATTTGTAGCACATGGACTTCACACAAAAAGGGATATTCCAGGATTGCTGGGCATTGAAAGCGATTATGAAGACCATGATGACCACGGGCATCATCACCACCATCATGACCACGGCCATGGCCATGGACACGGTCACGGGCATCATCACCACCATCATGACCATGATGACGAACCTGTCGAGTTTGACGGTGAAATCGTTTTGACAGATCCTCTTGGAATTGATAAAAGAATGTATGAAATCATTAAAGACAGAGTTTCAGAACACCTGTAGTTCTGAAATCCTTTTACTTTTTTTTAGATATTAATTTTTCATGTCATCTTTCTATAATTAGTTGAATTTTATATGGAATTTCGAAATATTTTTCCATATTATATAATCTTTTTTAGGCTTTTTTTTAAAATATTCAGTTAAATCATAAGTTATATATGCTTTATATAATAAATGTTGAATTAGTGGTAATATGAAATTCAAATATATTATGGCTATTTTACTTTTAGCTATTCTTATGGCAGGTGCAGTTAGTGCAGCTGACACCGTTTCTGAAATATCGTCTCCTGATGCAGATGATGATACTTTAGAAATTGAAGAAAACGAAATTTATACGACTGGTGAACCTGGTAATTTTACTGAACTTCAAGAGAAAATTGATACTTCATCCGATTCAATTGATATAACGAAAAATTACAGATTTGACAATGAAGAAAATTTAAAAGAAGGAATATTCGTAGATAAAAATGACTTTACAATAAACGGAAATAATTATATTATAGATGCGAATAACCAATCAAGAATTTTCAAAATTGACGGAAATAATGTTACAATATCAAATTTGGTTCTCATTAACGGTAATTCAGATTTTGGGGGAGCAATTTTTGGTTCTGGAAAAATCACTTTAAATAATGTTACTTTCATCAGCAATAATGCAACTAAAGCTGCTGGAGCGATAGCATATAAGGGGGAACTGCTTGTCATTGATAACTGTAGATTTGTCGATAATTATGCTGAAAAGGGAGCATCCATCTATTTTATAGGCAATTCTGAAGTAAATATGTACAACAGTTCAATAACTTCAAAAGTGCAGAATAACTTTGCTCAGATAATGGGCGATTCATCCAGAATCATTATGGACAATGTTACATTTTTAAATATATTCGCTTCTTATGCACCGGCATTGCATCTGACCACTAGTAATGCCACAATAAGAAATTCTAAATTTATAAACTTAACTGCAATTAAAACTGCAGGGGCTATTGGAATCAAGGAAGGTGGAGATGTATCCATTGAAAATTGTGAATTTATAAACACAACTTCGTCTAAAAATGCAGGGGCAATATATGCCGATATTGCAGGCGCAGCCGGTAGTGATGGCAATCTTACAATAATAAGTTCCTTATTTAAAAATGTCTCATCAGGTTATGGTGGAGCTTTAATTCAGTTAGGCGGCAAATTATTTATCAATAATTCAGATTTTGTAAATAATAAAGCTAGATTAAATGGGGGATCAGTTTATATTTCATTTGTAAGCGCTAAAATAAATAACTGTACTTTCGATTCAAATCGTGTTGAAATCATAGAGGGTTATCCAACATATGGAGGTGCGTTATATTCTGATTATGGCGAATTACTAGTAACCAAATCTAGATTTATCAATAACACCGCTTTTTTAGGAAATGCGATATATGCAATCGACACAGCATATAACATTACAAACTCAACATTTGTCAATAACGCTAATGCCGTTTACACAGATTTCGACCGAGAAAGTTATTTGGATGTTAACAATGTCTACAACAACGACACAGTCTCACTTAACAATACGTTTTACACTACAATAGTTTGTTCAGAGGGAATTAACATAACCTTAATTAACAATACCTTTAATGTTGCCCATCTTCCAGTCAGATATGATTCCCGTGACTGGGTTTGGGTTTCTGAAGTTAAAAACCAAGGAAATATACAGTCCTGCTGGACATTTGGTATGACAGGCGCTATAGAGTCAGCATTATTGAAATCTTGTGGAATAAAAATCGACCTTTCACAAAACAATATGCGAAATCTGATGTTGAAATACTCAAATTATGGACATAAACTTATAACTGAAGCGGGAATGTGTTCTCTGTCAGTATCTTATTTAGTAAGTTGGTTGGGAACATTCTCACAGGATTACGATTCATATGACGAATTTGGAAAAATTTCACCACTAATTTCCTCCGGGGAGGATATTCACATTCAAGATGTGATGTTTGTTTCTAATTTCGCTGAGGATAACGGTTCATATATCAAGTCTGCAATTTTCAAATACGGTTCTGTTGATGCATCTTTTTATGGTCAAGCCACCATTGATGACGTAAATCCATATTATGACCCAAATAACTCTGCCCAATATGTTGATAAGTTTTATGATGCAATCCATGAAATTTCAATAATTGGATGGGATGATAATTATCCGGCAACCAATTTCCTGATAACCCCTCCAGGCAATGGGGCATGGATTGTAAAAAACAGCTATGGCAAGGATTGGGGAAAAGATGGGATAGTGTATGTTTCATATTATGACAAGACATTATCCGTATCTACCAACATTGATGAATATGCCACTGCAATAATTATTGAAAATGATGTGCACTACAACAAGAACTATCAACATGATATTGTATGGAGCGGCGATTTCATATCAGGTGAAAATATTAGTTATGCCAATTTGTTTTATGCAGTGGATGACGATTTAATTGCAGGTGTTGGAACATATTTCGAAAGGGAGAATATCAATTACACAATCGAAATCTATGTAAATAATGAATTAAGATTAACACAGAAAGGTGTTTCTCCATATTTCGGATTCCACACAGTTAAATTAGATAAATATATTCCGGTTAAACAAGGAGATGTCTTTTATGCTCAAATAACTTCAGACTCCGTGCCGGTTGGCAATATCAGTGATGTGAGAACACATTTCGCTCATGGCATGTCCTTTGTAAATAGGGAAGGTAACTGGAGCGATCTTTATGATGAAGGCAAATTTGCGGTATTGAAGATTTATACAGTTAGTGATGATGTAAAAATAATCGACAATCAAAACATGTCTGTTGTCTATGGCAATGACTCTTACTTTAGCGTAAGAGTTGTAACCGCTGACGGTCACGCCATTGGTGCCGGCGAAAAAGTTATTTTCACAATCAACGGAAAAACCACTGAAGCAATCACTGATGATGATGGAATAGCTAAGTTAAAGATAACACAATCTCCTAAAACCTACATAATAACGACCACAGTTAATGGTAAATCATATAACAATACTATTACAGTATCTAAAGCTCCAGATAAAGTCGTTTTAAAAGCAAATAAAGTCACTGTTAAAAAGACTGCTAAAAAATTCGCTTTAAAAGCAACCCTTAAAATCAATGGAAAAGCAGTTAAAGGCAAAAAAATAACCTTTAAATTCAAAGGAAAAACTTACACTGCAAAAACCAACAAAAAAGGAGTGGCAAAAGTTACCATTAAGAAAGATGTTATTAAAAAACTCAAAAAAGGCAAAAAGTACACTGTAAAAATATCTTACCTTAAAAATACCATAAAAACAACAGTTAAAGTTAAGTAGATGCTAAATTTTCATCTACTTTTTCTTTCATTTTTTCTTAAAATTTATTTATTTTAAAATTTATACTAATATTCATGACTCTCAAAGTCTCCGATATTGGTGAAAAGGAATTAGTTAGATATATTATTGCTAATTCAAAAAGCATAACGCCAGATGACACTGCCATTACCGAATTTAATTCTACAAATCTGATTTCGACATGTGACATGCTTGTCCAGTCAAGACATTTTCCCGAAAGCATGTCTTATTTTGACATGGGTTTTAAGGCGGTCACGGTTAATGTGAGTGACTTGGCTGCGATGGGAGCTGAACCTTTAGGATTTTTATTGGCCATTGCAATTCCAAAAGACTTAAAATTGGATTGTTTTAAAGAGATTATCGATGGTGTTTTGAAAGCTTGCGATTATTACCAAATTCCATTAATCGGTGGAGACACCAATGAGGCATCTGAAATCATAATCACCGGTACCGCTTTAGGTTTGTGTGATAAACCGTTAATGAAAAATACTTACAGTGAGGGTGATTTGATTGCTGTTACAGGAGATATTGGCCTTGCAGCATTGGGATTTGAATTAGACGCATTGGATAATACTTATGTGGATCATGCCATAAAACCAAAGGCAAGGCTTAAGGAAGGTTTGATTTTAAGGGATTATGCAACTTCCGCCACAGACATTACCGACGGGCTTGCAAGCGAATTGTATGAGATTAAAAAAGATGGCTTTGGCTTCATGATTCATGAAGAACTTTTAGATATTTCAGATGAGTATAAAGAGTTGGCTAGTGAATTAAACCGGGATTATCTGGATTTAATACTTCATGTCGGCGAAGACTTTGAACTGCTGTTTACAATCAAAAAGGATGACTTGGAAAAATTGGACATTGACTATAAGGTAATCGGAGAGGTAACGGATTCTGATGTAGTTGAGCTTACATTGGAAAACGGCTTTGTTGAGCGAATTAAAAATAAGGGCTATGAGCACTATGTTAGTGAGTAATGACCTATATAAAAAGAGTTCCAAAACACAAAAGATTCGATGTGAGATTTGTGCGAACTACTGTAAAATATCCGACGGCAATGTTGGGATTTGCAGACAGCATAAAAACATCAATGGGCAGTTGCATGACACATCATATGGTATTGTATCATCACTTTCACCGGATCCGGTTGAAAAGAAGCCATTGAATCAGTTTTTACCCGGCACTTTTACATATTCAATCGGCGGTTTTGGGTGCAACATGACATGTTTGCATTGCCAGAACTATATGATATCACAAGAATATGACAAGATTTCCAGAGGCATTAAAATAACGCCAGAAGCGATTGTGGAAAATGCACTTAAGTATAATTGCAAGTCCATTGCTTGGACCTATAATGAACCTACGATACACTTGCCTTTCTCCAAGAAAACCTCTTTACTTGCAAGGCAAAAAAACCTGAAAGTGATTTATGTAAGCAACGGATACTATTCGGATAGGTCGCTTCAGGAGGTTTTGGGTTTTGTCGACGCATTCAATATAGATTTGAAATCAATGTCTGGGGATTTTTATAAGAAGGTCTGCGGTGCGGATTTGGATGTAGTATTGGATAACTTGAAAATAATTTATAGCGAAGGCAAGCACCTGGAGATAACAAATTTGATAATTAATGATTATAACGATTCCATCGATGAAATTAGTGAGCTGTGTGACTTTGTAGTTGGTGAATTGGGTCCTAATGTGCCTCTTCATTTTTCAAGGGCTTTTCCATACTATAAGATGAGAGAAATTTCACCAACAAGGCCTGAGATTTTGTTTAAGGCTCGTGAAATTGCCTATGAAAAGGGCATCAAAAATGTTTATCTGGGCAATATTTAGATGTGATTATGGTGAACTGGTAAATTCACCTTAATGCCAAATTAAAATTTCTTCATCAGAGTTCGTTTTTTTGAAAAAAAGTTAAATAAAAAAAGTTAGCTCATTCACCGAAACTAACTCTTTCAAATTTTTCAAGTGTTTTAAGTGATTTGGTTGCATCCACTCCAACTTTGGTGGTTGTTCCATCACTTTCAGCGACAGGATCAAGGGATGATCCGCGTACATTAGGAACAATCATGATATCACGGTCGCCTTTGACACGTGTGGATATTGCATATTCAACGTCTTCTGCATCAAATATGTCAACGTCAGTGTCTACAGCAACGCAATGCTTAAGTGAAGGGTGTGCAGACAATGCTGCCATGATTGCGTTTTTACCGTCGCCCTCGGTTTGTTTGTTAATTGACACGACTGCATGCAACCAGCAGCAGCCTCCTTCAGTCAATACAACATTTTCCACTGTTGGAACTGCGTTTTTGACAGCTTTGAATATTCTTGGCTCCTGTGGAA
>NZ_JBGVFE010000019.1:0-7866 GCF_045120835.1 Methanobrevibacter sp. | reverse complement strand
TTGATAAAAATGCCAAATGTCAACAATCCAAATAGAAACTACGGTACATATAAAATCAAATCTTTTGAACTTGAATACGGCAAGGTCATTGAAGATGTTGATGTTGAATATGCCACATCAGGAACCCCGAAATATGACGATGAGGGATACATAACCAATGCGATTGTTTATTGTTCAAGTTATAAAGGACCGGTTTCAATTTTAGTGGAAGCTTATCATAGTTTTATAAGCGGATCATACTTGGATAAAGATAATTTATTTATTATAATGGTAAGGGACTTTGGGCTGCCGGATTCCTATTCGCCGTCCACATCAAAATTAAAGCAGAATTTCCCGGAATATAGTTTTTTGGATATAGTTAACTATAAAAGACAATTCATTTTTGAAAAATTCAAGATTCGTAAATTTCTTGGAATAATTGGAGAAGAGCTTGGCGGATTTCAGGTTTTCACCTGGGCATGTGAATATCCGGATGATATGGATTTCATATTGATTTTAAATAGTGATTTTAAATGTTCGGGTTATCGATATATTCTTACTAAAGGTTTTGAAGCTCTTATTGATTCTATTGAAGAATATAATGCCGAAAAGTACAGTGTTTCACTGTCTAAAGCAGTTGTTGCAATCTTCACATTTTTATTTTCCCAATCACAGCCTCAAGAAATTTTCAGCAAATTATCGACTGATGAGATTGAGATATTCCTGGAGGAATTTGTTGATGAACGTCTGACAACAGACATATATGACTTTAATTTAAGGAACAATGCAATCTTAAACTATGATGTCGAAGACAAGCTTGAAAACATTAAGGCTAAAACTTTAATAATTTATTGCGATAACAGTATCCTATTCCATCAGCCTGCTGATTTTGACACATTAAAAAGATCCATTAAGGATTTAAAGATACTTTCCTTCAAATCAACTAAAAAAGATTTTTATGATGAGGAGGATTACTCCAAAATAGGTTCAGAGATAATTTCATTTTTGAATGAATATATATGATTACAGATTATCTGCAATCAGTCCAAAGAGTTCCTTGGTTTTATCGGTGGATGTCCTTTCTGAGATATCTTCAGGAATCTCATAAACGAATGTTGGATATCCTGCCTGTGCAATCGGTTTTGAGACAAGCACTGCTGATGTTGATTTGTATGTTTCCTTGCCGGTAACAGGATAATAGTTGAAATCACTTGTATTGCTAATTTTTTCTGCTATGCCTACAGATGCATCATCCATTTCAGGTGTAGCAAGATAGAACCATTCGCCATAATCAGGATTGTGTGAATGGCTGATAATTACTGCATCGGCATCAGATGTGGTTACATGAGGATTTACATAATCATGAACAAGACTTTCGCCATTTGCCCTGCCCTGTTCGTAATCCTGTGGGCTTTCGGTTACGGTTACCTTATAGCTTATTATCTTTACGTCGTCCCTCATGAATTCCCTTGCGGCCTGAATTTCTGGTTCAATGGACAGTGTTTCCCTTGGATGAATTCCTGTTATCAGGGCAATGCATTTTGTTGCATTTTCATTTCCGGCAATTCCCACTTCAACAGTGCCTATGCTGGTATTTCCGATTGTTTTGTAGGTGATTTCATTGTAACTGGGTGTTTCAAAGTAGATTATTCCACAAATGACACACACTAGCACTGCAATGAGAATTATCTTATGGGATTTTTTCATATATTGATATTTATAGTTTAAACATAATAAATCTATATGAGGTAAAAGATATTTTACACTAACCTATATTAAATTTAATGGTTAAAGTTTTAATTAAGTGTGATTTTTATGAGTTTTTTAGACAAGTTAAGGCGCAAGAAATGGAAAGACAAGGATCCTAAAATCAGATTGAAAGCCGTAGAACAGCTAAAAGATGAAAATATACTGGCTGAAGTTGCATTAAACGATACTCAGGAAGATATTAGAATTGCGGCTGTTGAGCGCATTACTGACAATAACATTTTGGGAGACATTGCTAAGTCAAGTGAAGATGTTGATATTCAAATGAAAGCAATCGAGAGAATCAATGATGATGATATCCTAAACGATTTTGCCAGAAACAATTTTAATAGTGATATTTCCAAATTGGCACAGAACAATATGACTGATGAGGATATGCTGACCGATTTGGCTATTAGCGACGAATCAGCATACAACCGCCTAATGTGCATTGAAGACATAACCGATGAGAATGAACTTGTAGAGATTACACAGAATGATGAAAGCGCTGCCGTGCGCCTTGAGGCCGTAAAAAGTATCAATGACGAGGGCATTTTGGAAAGAATTGTAAAAAGCGATGAAAATGCTGCCGTTCGTCTTGAAGCCGTAAGAAGCCTCAACAATGAAGAGATATTGGCTGATGTTGCAGTCACCGAAAAGCATGAAACAGTTGCAATGGAAGCAGTCGGCAAAATAAAAAGCAAGAACCTGTTGGAAAATATTTGTAAAAATGCCCGAATCTATTCAATACGTCTTAAGGCCATAAAAAGTATTGATGATGAGGACGTATTGAAATATGTTGTTGAAAATGATTCCGAATCATGGGTCAGGCTGGAAGCATGTGAAAAGATCGCTGATGAGAAGTTCCTCACAGCTGTTGCAAAATCCGATGATGACACGTTGGTACGCGAACAGGCATTGAGTCAGGTCAATAATGAAAGTCTTTTGGCTGATATTGCAAAGGAGGCAGAGCATTCAAACATATCTCTTGAAGCTCTTAAAAGAGTATATAATGAAGATTTGCTTGAAGACGTTGCATTATACGCATTGGATTTCTGGGTAAGGGTAGAGGCAATCAAAAGAATCAGCAATGAAGGAGTTTTGATTGAACTAGCAAAAACAGACAAAGACCCTTGGGTCAGGGCAGAAGCGGTTAAAAACGTCACCGATGAAATCGTCATTGAAGACATTGCCCAGCATGACAGGAATTATGCCGTCCGTCTTGAAGCCGTCAAAAAAATGGATGATGAGATTATTCTGGAAGACATTGCAGTAAATGATGAAAACTTCCATGTCCGTCTTGAGGCAGTTAAGAAAATCAACAATAAGAACCTTTTAATGGATATCGCTCAGGATGCTGATGATTCCTGGATTCGTCAGGATGCCATTTCAGGTGTTGACAATATGGATTTGCTGGTCGATATTGCCCAAAACGATAGGGATCCATGGGTTCGCCTTGATGCAGTTAAAAAAATCGATGACCAGGATATTCTAATGGATATTTGTCGAAACGACAGGAATTACTATGTCCGTCTTGAAGCTTTAAAGAAAGTTGACAATCAGGAACTCTTTATATATCTTGCAGAAAACGATTCCCATCCCTGGGTTCGCCGTGAAGCATTCAGCAGAATAGAAAATGATGAGGCAAACACCAGTCTGGTTATAAGTCTTGATGAAAAAGATGTTGATGATGCCAGGGCCAATGAATTATACCTCAAGGTAACCAATTATGAGGAAAGTGAATTTGAACGTGAAAAATACGTTGATGATATTGTCGATGAAAAGATTTTAAGACTGCTTGCAAAGGACAGGTCATTGTTTGAAATCAGAAAAAGGGCTATTGAAAAAATCCACAATCAGGAATTTCTCAAAAGCCTCTATCATGAAACTCCCGAAGGTCATATACGTTTGGCAATAATCGCCAACATAACAGATGAGGAGTTTTTGCATTTTGTCTACAATAACGACTTGGACATTTCAGTTGCAAGACAGGCACAGATTCAATTGGGTGAAGATGATTTTGGATTTAATTTATAGCATTGAAGAGTAGTTTAAAATATAGTTGTTGATAAAAACTATTAATTTAATCTATCATGCATTTCATTACTGATGGTCATATGTCATTTTAATTTAAATTAAAACAGATGGTATATATGAAATGCATTTAAAAATTAATTATTGATGAATTATGGGAGATCAAAACATGGATTATGACGTTATTTATATTGGAAGTGGAAATGCTTCCTGGCAGGGAGGCAGATTTTTAAGAAAAGCTGGCCTTAAAGTATTGATTGTTGAAGAAAGCCTATATGGAGGGACCTGTGCAAACAGGGGATGCAACTCAAAGGCAATAGTTGACGCACCATATGAGATTAAGGCTTTGGGCGATAATTTTGAGGGCATTGGAAAATCAGGCGAATTTGATGTTGACTGGACTGAACTGATGAAATACAAACGTCAAAGAATTGCAGGAATGTCAATATTTCTGGATGGTAAATTTAAGGAATACGGCCTCGATGTGGCTCACGGAAAAGGGGTAATTCTAGACGAACACACAGTTCAGGTTGGCGAGGATACATTTACAACAGAAAAAATTGTAATCTGCACAGGTTTGAAACCGGTAATTCCGGATATTCCAGGAAAGGAATACCTCCATGACAGCAATGACTTTCTCGACATTGACGCGCTTCCAAAGCATGCAATCATAATCGGTGCCGGATTTGTTGGAATGGAATTTGCATCCATTCTTGGCGAAGCAGGGCTTGAAGCCGATGTAATCATAAGGGGAGACATGGCCTTGAAATACTTCCATCAGCCCTATGTTCAGAATGTAATTGAAATACTCAAAAAGAAAAATATCAGATTCCACTTTGGCCAAAGCGTTAAGGAAATTATAAGCAATGTTGAAATTGACAATCCCGAAGCAAAAGTATCAAATATTGAAAATGCAATGAACAGTGATGAATATCTAAGGGATCCCGACACAAAAATTGACAATATGGCCTATGAAAACGGATTCACAGTTAACTGCGACAGCGGATTGAGCATAACAGGCGATTATGTAATAGCGGCTATTGGAAGAACCGCAAATGTAGAGGATATCGGCCTTGAAAATGTTGGATTGACCTATACCTCCAAAGGAATCAAGGTAAATGACCACCTGCAGACCGATGTGAAAAATATCTATGCGTCAGGAGATGTGGCAGATACTGGAATTGCAAAGCTTGTAACCGTTGCCATACATCAATCCAAATATCTTGCAAAGGAACTGTTGGGAAAAGCAGATGCAATAACCTATCCCGCAATACCTGCAGTGGCATATACAATACCAAGAATTGCAACCGTTGGAGTTCCGGCATATGTTGGTGAAAAAAGTGATGAATATGATGTCCATACCATAAGATACGGAAGGTCCTACTCTGCGGTGCTCAAAAATGACATGACAAGTGAGGCAAAGGTGATTGTTGACAAGGACCTGCAGATTGTTGGTGCCGAGATATATTCTCCGGAGGCCGAAAACGTGGTGAACATGTTTGCATTTATCATCAACAAAAAAATAAGCCTGGAAGAGCTTGACCATATGATTTACGCATTCCCTTCAAGCAGTTCAGTCTGTCTGTATAAGCTACATAAAATTCATTACAAATTTTAAACACACATTGGTTGGTTGATTTGGATGAAAAAGAATGAATATCTCACAAGAGAGTCAGAAAATGATGCAGATAGTGACAATACATACCAAACTACATTTAAAGTATCACAGACACCTAAAATCAATCAACTTATAAATGAATCCAGATTTGATGATGCCCTTTCCTTAATAAACAATATATTAAAAAGCGAGGATGATTGGAGAAATTGGAATCTTAAGGCCATCATTCTTGATAACCTGTCTCGCTATGACGAGTCGATTGAATGCTATAACCTGGCATTGACCTTAAATCAATCCGTGCAGGTTAAAATCAACAAGGCGAATACCTTATATAAGTATGCTAAAGTTACATTTTTCCCTGAAGGCAATTATGAAAAGGCTCTTGATTTGATTGACCAGTCTCTGGATATAATGCCTGAAAGTGAAGATGCATCTGAATTACATTTTTTAAAGGCAGAGATTTTGGAAGCTCTTGGACGTCTTGGAGATGCCCAAAAATCCTACCTGATTGCCCATAAGGAATTTGATAAACTGGATGAGTTGGAAAGGCAAATGGACTATCTGGAAAACACAGATGACACTATAGTTAACATCACTGGAAGTTACTTTTATGATTTCACCCCCTCCCAAGGGTTGATTGTCGATTTGATGAAAGAGGAGGATAACGAACATGACAGTGATGCAATAGCAGTGTGTCTTGATGGTGAAAAAATAGGTTATGTCGCAAACAGCGAATATACTCTGATGGATGGGGCAAATAGTGCATCACAGATAAAGAATAAGATTGGAGATAACGCCAAGGCTGAAATACTGTTCGTTTATCTACAGGAATATGTCGTTGCCAAAATCATCTAGATAACTTCAAAATCAATTAGCCTTATTTGATTGGAAATCAACTTGGGATCGTCATCGATTTTTTCAGACAGTTTTGTTGTGATGTACTTTTTGTTGTCATCTGCAAATACTGTAGCCATAGTCAGCTCATCGCTGTTCATAAGCACTCCTGCAAGGAAGTTTGCTCCGCTTGAAATTCCAATGCCCAAACCGAATTTACTGGATATTCTTTTGGACATGTTAATGGCATCACAGTCATGAATCAGAACAATGTCATCAATAATGTCCTGCTCAACAATGCTTGGAATGAAGTCATCGCCAATGCCTTCTATCATATGGGTTCCCTCTTCCATGCCCATTTTAAGGATGGACAGTGTTGAAGGCTCCAAAGCAAATATCTTTGAGTTAGGGTTGTTGTCTTTTAGCCTTTTGCCGATTCCCATCAATGTTCCTCCGGTTCCGATTCCTGAAACAAAGGCATTGACATTGGGCACAGCATCGAGAATTTCCTTAGCGGTTGTCCTGTATTGGGCTTCGACATTCAATTCATTGTCGAATTGGAGTGGCCGGTATGCATCATGCCTGTTGGCAAATTCCTCTGCAAGCTCCAGAGCTTTTTTGAATCCTCCATCTTCCTTTGAAACAAGATGGACATGGGCACCATACATTTCTATAAGCTTTCTTCTCTCAAGGGATACCCAATCGGGCATGAAAATATGAACATCATGGCCAAAAAGAGCCCCTATGGCACTAAAGGAAATTCCAGTATTTCCGCTTGTAACCTCTACAATTGCCTGACCCTCTTTAAGCTTGCCGTTTTCACGCTCTTTTTGAAGGATATATAGTGCAATTCTATCTTTAATGCTTCCGGAATAATTGTAATATTCAAGTTTGGTGTATATGCTATCTAATTGTCCTTCAAATTCATAAGTAATCTTTATCATTGGAGTATTGCCAACTAACTTCTCAATATTCATAACATTCCAACCAATCTAATGATATAACATTATTATATATTATTCTAATTATAAAAATACTTTATTATCCATCGCATTTTTCATATTGTCAATTAAAATCAATGGGAAATCATACAACCAGATGTAAAAGGTCAAAAAATTCAACATGTACAAGTTTACACGAAACAACTTACGTCCCGCTAAAAAAAAGAAAAAATCAAAGCACTGTCTGTGCTGGTCAACATCAAATTAAGAGAAAAAAAACTTCCACTGCAACACGTTGCCGCATTCCAATTAAGAAAAATAGCTTAAAAGCTATTCTTCTTTTTTCATTTTTTTAAAACTGCGATATAATCCATCTTTCTTCTTATGAATGGTATCCAGGTGAAGAGTTTTGTTATCGGCTTGAACTTGTTCATGCCGTCAAAGAGATTCACGTCACGAATCCATTCGAAGTCTGAATTCAGTTTCAATAATTCTTGGCCATTCTGAACTCCCCATGTGAATTGGGAATCTGTCTCCTCTACTGATATTTCCCTTACGTTTTCCACTGAAGTCGGAGGCATTATCTCTACGAATACTGTGCAGTGCCTGAAATTGTCTGATATTATTTTCAGTATTTCTGAGACATCATCCTGCTGAAGATACATTGTCAATCCTTCGATAATTATTAAAACATTTCCGCTTTCTATTTTTATA
>NZ_JBGVFE010000018.1:0-10779 GCF_045120835.1 Methanobrevibacter sp. | reverse complement strand
CTCATACTGGCTCGGCGTTGCCGATACATAGATTAACTGATTGACTGACGCTTCAAACTCGTCGAATCTCAGAGGCCTGTTTTCCTTTGCAGAAGGCAGTCTGAAACCATGCTCCACCAAGGTTTCCTTACGGGCACGGTCCCCGTTATACATTCCCCTGATTTGAGGTACTGTAACATGTGATTCGTCGATAATTGTCAGATAGTCATCTGGGAAATATTCCAAAAGGGAATATGGCTTTTCTCCCCATTCACGTCCCGAAAGATGCATGGAGTAGTTTTCAACACCCGGACAGTATCCCATTTCCTGAAGCATCTCTATATCACAGCGGGTTCTCTGCTCCAGCCTTTGGGCCTCCAACATTTTTCCCATTGAATTCAGCTCGGAAAGCCTTTCATCAAGTTCGTTTTTGATTTTTGAAATGGCCACATCCATCTTGTCCTGGCCAACCACAAAGTGCTTTGCGGGGAAAATCATGTATCTTTTCAGGGACTCCTGTTTTTTTCCGGTTACCTTATCAATAAGGCTGATTGCATCTATTTCATCACCGAAAAGCTCTATTCTTATCGGAGGAGTTCCGTGAACCGGATTGATTTCAATGACATCTCCCCTGACCCTGAACTGACCACGGTCGAATTCGATGTCGTTTCTCTCATACTGCATGAAAATCAATTTTGAGAGAATTTCTGACCTGTCGTAAATGTCGCCGACATTTATTCCAAAGGCAAATTCCCCATAGTCCTCAGGCGAACCGATACCGTAAATGCAGCTTACGCTGCTGACAACAATTACATCATCCCTTGAAAGAAGTGACTGTGTCGCAGAGTGCCTCATTATGTCAATGTCATCGTTGATTGAAGCTTCCTTATCGATGAATGTGTCTGTTCTCGGCACATATGCTTCGGGCTGGTAATAGTCATAATAGCTGACAAAGTATTCGACGGCATTGTCAGGGAAAAATTCCTTGAATTCCTCATAAAGCTGTGCGGCTAAGGTCTTGTTGTGTGAAATGACAAGAGTTGGCTTTTGAACCTTTTCAATGACATTAGCCATTGTAAATGTCTTTCCTGAACCTGTAACTCCCAAAAGAGTCTGTTCCTTGACACCATTGTTTATGCCTTCGGCTAGGGAGCTAATGGCTTTTGGCTGGTCACCCAATGGTTTGTAGGGCGACTTTAATTTAAATTCCTTCATAATATCAGTTGCTAATTGAAATATTGAAACTAATATGAATATAGCTTGGTGAACAGCATGGGGTGACTCTCTGGTCCCTTATAATCAAATCTCCATAACCTTTCAGTTCCTTTTCCAAATCCCTTATGACATTAGGAACTATTTCATAATTAAAAACTTTTAGAGAACCCAGAAATATTGTTTTGGCGGCCATATTCATAATCGATACGCTTTCAACAACATCGGGTTCCGAATATTTTGTTAAGACATTATTTGATTTGTCGATTAACTCTTGCTTGATTGCCTCTTTATCCATATCATTCCCTCAATGCATCGGCGATTGCCTTTGCAATAGATACACGTGAAGTGTCTGAAGAAAGACTGTTGGTACCTATGATCTTATTGGCACCTGCAGCATAGATTCTTGTGGCTCCATTATTGGTCAGGATTGGATGAACACAGCACACATCGATGGATGAGGCACCGTATTGCTTTAAAATGTTTATAGCATTGACAATGGTTCCTCCGGTAGCTATAATATCATCGATGATTATCGCATGCATTCCCTTAACGGAGTCAACATTTACAGTATTTTCACTTTCACTATCGCATCTGACATCTACAATTTTAGTTTCAACCTTATCCGGACCCAGTCTGACCTTAGTCAGATAGGTGCAGTCACAGCCAATGATTTCAGAGATTTCCTGTGCAAAGCCGTATGCTCCTTTGTCTGGGGCGATAATCAATGGCTTTTCATTGGATTTTCTGAAGTACTTCTTGTCCAGATATTCCGCAATGGCCGGCATTGCTGAGATATTTCTTGCGGGAATGTCAAAGAAGTCAAGCACGCATTCCTCATGAATATTGAATGTGATGAACTCATCGGCACCGGCAGCCTGAATAAGCTGACAGATGATTTTGGCGGAAATTGTCTCTCCAGGATTGAATCGTTTTTCCTGTCTTGCATAACCCATGTATGGAACAACGACCCTGACCTTTTTTGCCCCCAAATCCTTGAGGTTGGAAATCATGAAAAGCAATTCCATGAGGTTTTCATCCTGAGGATACCCTGTTGATTGAATAACAGTCACTTCGTCTTCGATTTCCCCATCAATTCTTAAATACCTTTCTCCATCCGGAAACTTGCGAGTTTCAACATAACCTAGCTTTTCTGAAAGCTCTCGTGCAACATTAGCTGCTAAATCTTGTGAAGATGAACCACCTATAATCACATTATCACCAAAAATTCTATGGGAATATATTTGTCTTAATTCATTAAAAAGGTTAAGTATTAATATTTAAAGGTAGTTAAAAACTATATATGAAAAAAATACATTTAGTTCTCATAGCAATAATTGCCATTATTTTTATATTTTTAGCAGCTACAATAAACAGTCCGGTAATAGTGGTTGCTGAAGATGCAGAAGAAGATGCAAGTATTGATATGGCCGCTTCATTCTCACTTAGAGGATTTGAATGGGTTTATCCTGGAAGCTCCTTTGATGAATATGGCCAAACACTGCATAATGTCCATATGGATTATCCTGAAAACCCTTATGCCGGCATAAAGCATATTATGGAGTATACCTATCATACAAGTCCTTTTCTAATAGTCAGCGTAAACAATGACGCCGCCCAGGCAATTTTCGGCGGAAACATTGTAGGTGACATCCGTTCAAACGACGGATATTTCGGATATGCCGGAAACGATAAGGTTCAAGGATCAATGTCAAGGGGAGATGCAATGAGCGTGGCAATGATTCAAAATGGAGTAAATGTGCCGATGATACCTATACAAATACTGCTGGGAAATATCAGATTCATCCCAGTTTAAATTTTTCTTTTTTTAATGCAGCATCACGTAAAATGAAAGGGCAACTCCAACGAGAGATATCACCATCAGAATTATGCCGTGTTTTCTTAGAGTCGGATGGCGTGACTGAACAAGGTAAAAGGGCATGAAAAATCCGAAAAAAGTAAAGACCGCCAGATTGGTGTGTTTTGAAATTATTCCAGCGACAAATCCGCTCCAGGATAGAAATATGGTCAATGCATATGCTGCAACAAGAGCTTTTTTGTTGATTTGAAGCTGTTGAGGCTTATAGACATAAAGCTGCTTAGGTTTTAAACCTTCAACAAGCGGATTTCCGCATTTGGCGCAGAAATCATAATCATCCTGATTTTCAAATTGGCAGTTTTCACATATTCTAGTCATTAGTTAAAATTAATACTTTTTACTATTTATTATTTTTCCAGTTTCATGGCGATTTCCCTGAAGGGCCGATTTAAATAGTCAACATTGTTCAATTGGGCATGATAGCTGAAACCCAATTTTTCCAGAACCTTTTTTGATGGCGTATTTTCCACCCTATATGATGCATAAATCTGTTCAATACCCAAATCATCAAATGCCCTTTTGATTAAAGCCTTTGAAGCCTCCGTTGCATATCCATTTCCCTGATATTTCTCTCCAATCCAATAGCCTAGTTCAGCCGAGCCTTCACCCCACCAGTGATTTCCGTCGGGATGAATCAGAAGGCCAACACAACCGATGGGAATATCATCCCTGATTATCGCATAAGTTTCCTTTTTGGCAAAAACCGTCCTGATAATATTCAGACTATCCTCGACACTTTCATGAGGAGGCCATCCTGCTATCGGTCCGATATTTGGACTTTTGGCAAAATAATACAGACATTCAGCATCTTCCTCCCTCCAGGGCCTTAACGTCAGATTGGGTGTTTTCAAAATCATTGATTGAATATTGTTTTTGATGATTTAAAAAATTTAATCACAAAATAATAACTGTTAACTACTATGAAAAACATATATAATGTCATGAAAGTTAAGGACGGAATTATTGGATTTGTCGTTGGCGACGCATTGGGCGTTCCTGTTGAGTTTCATGACAGAGAAGATCTTGAAAAGAATCCTGTTGTCGGCATGAAGTCCTATGGAACCTACAATATGCCTGCAGGAACCTGGTCGGATGACTCGGCAATGACCATAGCAACAATGACCAGCATTGTCAACATGCAGGAAATCGACTACGAGGACATCATGAATGAATTTGTCAAATGGGCAGAAACCTCCGAACATATGCAGGAGGTTACAGGAGACATCCCCTTTGATATGGGCATCACAACAAGTCATGCCATATTCAATTATAGAAATGGAGCTCCTGCATTGGAATCCGGATGCTGCGGCGAACGTGACAACGGAAACGGTTCGCTTATGAGAATCCTGCCTCTTGCCTACATTAAAGACATTGACTGGGAAACAGTGGAAAACATCTCCGCCCTGACCCATGCCCACGAGAGATCAAAGATATCCTGCGCATTATATGTTGCAATAGCAAAATCGATGCTTGAAAACGACTTAAGCATAAGGGAACATATTGGAATCGCATGCGATAAGATAAAAAAGCATTATGAGAAATCTCCAGAATTGAAAAACTTCCAAAGAATATTTGACAATGATTTGGACGATATAAATGGCAAAGGATATGTCATATACACTCTTGAGTGCGTAATCCACTGTCTGCTTACCACAGACAGCTACAGGGACGCAGTCCTAAAAGCGGTCAACATAGGAGCGGATACCGACACCAATGCCGCAATCTGCGGAGGACTTGCGGGAATCTATTACGGTTATGATTCAATACCTGTAGACTGGATTAATGAAATTGACAGAATTGATGATGTAGTCTCATTATGTGAAAAATACGAGGAATATTGTGATAGATCTTAACGCAACCATTAAAAATATTAGAGCTGCATGCGATAATTACATGGACCCAAATTTGCTTGTTTTCATCATCCATGATGACAATGCAATGGGTACCAACAACATATTGGAAATCGATGCATATGACATTAGAAGAGAGGATTCCTATGAAGAACGAATCCTTAAAATCCATCACCATGAAAACATATTCATTGCCTGCGGCATGATGACATTCCTGCCCATCATTAACGAGTGCGACATCTTTTCAGACAATGACTTCAATTTGACCATGATTCAGGAGGAATTTGACCTCTATTGCGACCGGGAAGAGAAGCTATTTGGAATTCTGGTTAAAAAATGCTCTAAAGAATACATTATCGGAAAAACAGATGTCTGCAACTGCAGCGTCGATGCCTGCTTTGAAAAAATAGAAAAAAGTGAAAGCAAGTTTTTCAAAATGATTGAGGAAATCATTGAAGGCAAGATCATTTATCAATGATTTTTCTTTTTATCTTTTCCCACATTGCCTGTTCCTCACCGCAACCGGACATGATAATGTAGTCATACTCAGAATCTGTAGCCAACTGTGTTAACTTATCAATTCTTTTATCCATCTTTTCATAATCCAACGGATAGAAATCAACATTGTCAAATTCTTTTCTAATCCGATTACAGTATTCTTCTGCCTTTTCAACTGATTTTCTGCCGGGAACAACAATAACATGCTCAGGATTTAGATTCCTGATTACTTCAAAATGGTCTGCGAATATTTCATCCTCATACTCGTCGGGAGTCGTATAGATGAATTCCAATGGCCCATCGATGAACTGATTCATGAACAGCCCATTTATTTTCAAGGCATCTCCGTTGTCTCCCTGACCCAAACCGATGAATTTTCCATTGCAGTTCACCACTTCAAACCTTCCAGGCGGAATGAAAGACATGTCAAGATTGTTGAATATCTTATATATTGTATCTTCAATTCTGTCTGTTTTCGGAGTATAGGATGCATAGGCAGTTATTGATGCCAAGGTATTATAGATGTTATGGAAACCGAAAGGAGGAACGGTCAGTTCAAGATTTAACGGAATTTCCTTTTTTGCATGGTAGTTGAATACGTTTCCTTCAATAGTTAATTTCCATGAATCAACTCCAAATTCGGCATTTGTCAGTTTTACATTAGGTTCCGGACGCTTAAATCCGCACTCACATTCGTAAAGACCCCTGTGATTTAAAAACCTTTTGGAATAACTTAATTCATGCTCATTGCACTTTGGACATCTGATAGGCATTTCATCGAAGATGTCCTCTATTCCATCAATGGCAATTCCATAATAATTGATTTTGACATCCTTCTGTTTGTTGATGCCTATCAATGCGGTTCTCGGATCATCGGAATTTGTAACGATAACTCCTCGTTTCATATCCTGTGTCAGCAATATCTTTGCATGATAATATGCTAAAAACGGATTTTTAACACCATTAACTTGAGTATGCTCTTGAGAAATGGTTGTGTAGACTACACCAACAGGATCAACCAATCTTTGAACCTTATCAGGAATTCCGAATTCAGTATTCCTAATACCATATTCAAAAACACCCAAATCCCCATCCTGCTTTAAAAGACTAGTGGTAATTGAATTGACAGTATTGTTCTCGAAACTTTTTCTAATCTGCAAATCATTGGATAGCAATTTAATCAAAAGAGTGGTTGTTGTGGTTTTACCGTTGGTTCCGGTCACTAAAACTGAACCTAATTTAAGTTCACTAGCTAATTGCCTTAAAGCCTCATCCCCTCCTACCTTCAAAACCATATGTCCAGGTATATTTCCTCCGGCACCGGGACCTATCTTTGAAACGGCCGAGGTGATTTTTCCTATCATTTTAGCCAACTTAAATTTTAAAGTGTTCATAGTATTATTATATTAAACTTAAAAATATTTAAATGTATTCAACAAGTGGATATCCAATTAATTAAAAAATTCTAAAATGAACAAAAGAAATGATTATTAAAAAAAAAGTTAATCAATCCAACTAGTTTGTAGTTGGATTTTTAATATTTGTTTGAGGGACCTTATCTGCAACCCTGGAACCGATGTTTTTCATCTTTTCAATCAGTTTGTCCTTGCTTGATCCGCTGATCAGGATATTTTCTAAAACATCACTTAAGGTTTCAGTTGGAATGATTTCAATCATGTCCTCGTATTTCTTCTCAATCATGACATCTTTCAGGTTGGATTTAGGAATCAATACCTTTTTCATTCCGGCTTCTGCAGCCGCTTCGATTTTTGCGGTCGCTCCACCGATAGGCATTACATCTCCACGCACATTGAGTGAACCTGTCAATGCCACAGTCTGATCGATTGGAATATCTTCAATTGCAGATATTACAGCAGTTGCAATACTTACACTGGCTGAATCACCTTCAACTCCATCATAAGTTTGGATAAACTGAATGTGAATGTCATATTGGGAAATGTCCTTGTTGGTGTATTTCTTAATCAATGCACTAACATTCTGAACTGATTCCTGAGCGATTTCACCCAATTTACCGGTAGCAATAATCTGACCACCATTCTTGGATTGGGTAGGTGCCGCTTCAGCTGCAATTGGTGAAACGATACCGCTTCTATCTCCAATTACTGCAAGACCATTGATAAGACCAACTCTTCCCCCTTCAGATGAGACCATACTGTAGTCTTTTCTTTGCATGATTGACCTGTCGGCAATTTGCTGTTCTAATGTTCTTGCATATTTTTTGGCTTCAACAACATGCTCAGCAGTAACGATTTCATCTCCTCTTTCGATTGCAACATCCCCTGCGGAACGTACAAGACCTCCAAGGTCCCTTAATCTCAAGGTCAATGCGTTCTGCTTGCCAGATCTTCTTTTAGCTTCCATGATTATTTCATCCAATGCATCGGTTGCAAAGTGAGGAATTCTTCCATCGTTTTTGACTTCCTGAGCTACGAACTGAACCAACTTTTCTCTGTTTTCGGTTGTATCGTCCATATAATCCTTCATGAAAACTTCGTAACCGTATCCTCTAATTCTTGATCTCATAGCAATGTGCATTCCTTCAAGCACCTGGAGGTTTCCTGAAGCAACCAATACAAAATCACATGGTACTGCCTGAGACCTGACCATTGCACCACTTGAGTTTTCGCTTTGACCGGTAATCGCATACTGCTTTTCCTGCATTGCGGACAACAGTTCCTGTTGGGTTTTCATACTCATTGTACCTATTTCGTCAATGTATAAAACTCCCCGATTTGCTTTGTGAATCATTCCCGCTTCAACACGTTCGTGTGCAGGAGTTCCTAATCCTCCGGATTGATATGGATCGTGGCGAACATCTCCCAAGAGCGCTCCCGCATGGGCTCCAGTCGCATCCATGAATGGTGCGAATCTTGATTCCTCATTATTGACAAGCAACTTTGGAGAAACATTGCTGTTTTTTGGTTTAATCTGAATTGAAATAAGTAAGATTAATGCTGCGGCAATAATTGATTCAAGCAACCTTCCATACATAAATCCAATTACCAGTATTCCTCCAATTGCAAACATTGTAATAATTGTTTTTCTCTCTTCGTGCCCTTTTGCAGAGCCTTTTGTCGCCCTTACAATTTTTTTACCTTCACCAGCAGGCACGGTTCTTATCAATGGGTGATTGTTGTCTTCCATATTAGGATATACTAATACATCTTGAAGGGTTTCATGAGGAAGTATCTGTGCCATCCCTTTAGCAAGCATTGATTTTCCCACACCAGGATCACCAATGAGCAAAACATTCCTTCTCTGTTTCGCTGCTTTTTTAATTGTATCAATGGACTCTTCATGTCCAATCACCTGATCAATTAACAAAGGTGGAACTTCAATATCTTGTGAACTTTTAATATTATTATAATCTAACATAGGTTTGGTTTCTTCACCTTCACCAGATTCAACAGTTTCTGGTTCAACAACTACTTCTGTAGGTGAGTCTTCAACTGACTCGTTTTCTTCAAATTTCATAAACAAACCTCACTTCGTAAAAATTCATCATTATAATTAAGTTTAATATACTAACAATATATTATTTAACATCACTATATATAAAAAGTTTTCTATTTTAGTAAATAAAAGTTACTAAAAGATTCAAATTTTTGAATAATTTTTCTCTCCAGACATATTAATTTTTGAGTTTCATCGGTAAAGTAGTTATGCAATATTCTCAAAATGATGGTGTAATTCCATTGATTAGGAAATTTCCGGTTCCGGTTCCAACAACAATCGAATGAAACTGTTATACCAGATGGTTAACTAATGATGGACCTCAATCAGGACACGACAGTGCCAGAGGATATCCTGTTGTAAGAGATCAAAACAGTACATACATTCCTGATGTTCCTGTTACTGTTAGAAGAAAACCAATAAGTGGCGAATCATGGAGCAATTACGGAACATATACTTCATCCAACGATGATGTTTATATGTATCCGGATTCAAACAAGGACAGATACATCTATGAAGTTTATGTAACTACCAATCCTTCCGTTTCAGCGCAACTGACAATGCCACAGTACTGATTCAATTATGATGATTCGGATTATGACTACAATTTTGACAGAGTATTGGATACGGCCAATCCGTTAATCTCAAACAATGTCAGGTCAATCGATACAATGTATCTAAGCTATGGAACCAATTACTTCTACGTTACAGCGGATGTTGCCGGAAAACAATTCGTTCATCTTTAATTTTAATCACGACTATCTTAAAAATAAACGAAGTGATTTTGCTAGTGAAAAGGATATTAATAGTTTAGTTCAAGTTATTTTAAAAAAATAGAAAATGGAATAACTCAAAAGAGTTATTCTACACTGCTGATTTTATTTGTCATGTCTTCGGTGAAATTCATTTTTACAAATGTGTCATCTGTTGGAAGTATCATGTTGAATTCGTGGATTTCATCAATCTGGCCTGATCCGCTGAAATTATTGAATCCCAGGACGTGACCTCCTATTGCCTTATCATCAGACAGGAAATGAAGATGCCATCCGTGCATGTTCAACTCATTCATGTACTCTGGGAAATATACTGCAACAAGTGTTCCTGTCTGGTCAGTATGGTTGAATACCTTTTGGTCTACTTTTGCAACTTCAGTGAATTCCTTGTATGGTTTTTCCTGTTTTTCAACGCTTCTAACAGTAATGTTTGAAAAATCACCTTTGATTTTGATTACATACATGTTGTTTACACCATATTTTTCAATTTCCTTGTCCAATTGACCTGTTAAGTCGTCGAAATTCTTGGCAGTTATATTGGTTATTTTTCCATCTTCGTCAAATTTGGTGATTGTGGCGAATGGTATGGTTTCATTATCCGGCATGACATTAATGCTTCCGTCAGCGGCTGCCTGATAAACAACACCGTCCAAAACTATCATCTCACCGTTTACTCCTTCAAATGTTCCAAGACCAATGTCTCCATGTGATTTAAAATCTCCTACTGTGATTACTCCGTTATATTGTCCATGCATGAAAGCCTGCATTAAAGAGACTTGATACATGGAATCATCATTATTATTATTGTTTAGAAACAATGAATTCTGAGCGCTGACTGCTGAAACAGCAAGCAGCCCCACTACAATTAATGCAACAACTATTTTTTTATTCACATGATTTCCTCCTTATCGTATTAATTAAATGTATGTCTTCATAGTAATTAAATTATGTGGAGAACGAATGTTCTGTTTACTTGAACCACCCCATCCTATAGAGGATGGGGATTCCTGAATTTTTTTCACTTAATAATGGTTAATTTAAGTATTTTTTCAGGCTATCTCCGTTGAACCAGCGGTTTAGAATATTAATTGCTGCGTTTGTGTCTCTATCAAGT
>NZ_JBGVFE010000017.1:0-3090 GCF_045120835.1 Methanobrevibacter sp. | reverse complement strand
ATATTTTTTTATAACTACTTTTGTTTTTATGCGGGGGTGGTCGAGCGGTCAAAGGCGCTAGGTTGAGGGCCTAGTGGGTCAGTCCCTTCGCGGGTTCAAGTCCCGTCCCCCGCACTATCAAGCTATTTTTGAAAAATTTTTTATACCTCAAATTTAAATATATTTTACAACAATTCAAATGGGGGATTTTTTTGTATAAAAAATTGATATTTGCATTTGTCTGTCTGGCGCTGATTTTTCTTGCGGCGGCAAATGTCAGTGCCGATGAGCTGAACAGCACGGATTTTGATAATCTGGCCAATGATATATCATTGACCGAGCCGAATCAGACATTGACTTTGCAGAAGGATTATAAACTTGAAAGTGCATCTCAAAAGCACATTGTTATTGACAAGCCAATGACAATAGATGGAAATGATTATACGATAGATGCGCCCGACGTTTCAAGGGTGTTCTGGGTGAAGGCTGATAACGTCTGCATCAAAAATGTCAACTTCATCAATTCAAAATCTGGTGGCCTTGCAGGAGGAGTCATCTCCTGGTGGGGAAATAACGGAACTCTCACAAACTGCAGCTTTACAAACAACTCGGCAGTTTCTGCAGGAGGAGCTGTATTGTGGAAAGGAAACGACGGTGTCATTTCAAACTGCACCTTCAAGGACAACAAGGTGACCTATGGCGCTGCCGTAAGTCTTACCGAAGGGGACGGCTATGACAAATCCCAGATGATCATTGCCCAAGTAAACAGCGAAGGGGGAGCATTGTACCTGTCAGGTGACAACATTCTGGTTGACTGCTGCAACTTCATAAACAACAGGGCAGCACTCAACGGTGGGGCAATCTCAGCAAACTGGCCTCAAAATCTCACGGTTTCAAATTCCAGATTCAAGGCCAACAACTGCCCGTACAACGGCGGTGCGATTGACCTGAATGCAGTTGGCGCAACCCTGATTAACATGACATTGGAGGACAATCTGCCAAAGGACCTTTTCAACAACTGTCAGAATACCAGAATAGTCAACACCACATTTAAGGATCCCTCATCAATCGTCTCATGGTATGGCATGACACTGGTAAACGTTTCATTTAGGGATTTGGGATACTTCGATGAGCTTTCAGCCAAAATCAATGCCACTCCCGAAGGAGGAATTCTTGTCTTGGATAAGGATTATGTCTATTTGTACGGTTCAAATAAGGGCATCATAATCTCAAAGTCAATCACAATCGATGGAAACGGCCATACAGTGGATGGAAATAACATATCAAGAATATTCAATGTCACTGCCGATAATGTGGTTTTAAGAAACATAAATTTCATAAACGGCAATGCATGGGGAAGGTACTTCTCAAGCGATATTGGTGGAGGAGCAATCTACTGGTATGGAGCAAACGGGCGTGTCGAAAACTCCAACTTTACAAACAACTGCGGACGTGGCATTGAGGAGGACCCATTTGAAAGTGAGGAGACAATCATTGGTGAGGACGGTACAATTATCCATGTAATTCGCATGAGGCCTATGGGTGCCAAAACCAATGAGGGTGGAGCCATCGTGTGGAACGGAACAAACGGTACAGTATCCAATTGTGTCTTCAGGGATAATGAAATCGGCTATCCGAATACCGGTGGAGCAATTTGCTGGAGAGGAAATGACGGATTGGTCACTGACAGCGTCTTTTTGGATAATGGAGCCTGGTGCGGTTCTGCAATAGCTTGGATTGGTGACAATGGAAGAATCCTGAACAGCCTTGTTGCCAACTGCTCATTTCTTGACGGCGGAATCTACTGGTTCGGCCACAACGGACTGATAAAAAATTCAATTTTGCTTTCATCAAATGACCGGCCGGTATTGCGCTCTATGGGCGATGTGGTTGCCGACTATAACTTCTGGGGAGACACCATTGAAAATCCGAATGAGTTCACAAAGGCAGATAATGTGTCCTGCTGGCTACTTATCCGCTTCACACACAATGGGGAATTCGTTGAAAAGGGTCAGAATGTATTAATCAAGTATGACATCACCACACTGATAGATAAGAACGGAAAGATAAGTGGATATGATGCTCTGATTGACAAATCCGGCCAACTCATTTTCACTGCCGAAAAGACTGGTTTTTTAAACATTACCGTAAGCAATGGTAAGATAAATGTCAAGGTCGATGCCAAAGAGGTTATAAAAAGCAAGGATTTGGTTAAATATTATGCAAAAAAGGTCATGTTTAAGGTAAAAGTCTATGACCTTTTCGGAAAAGTTGTCGGCAAGGTAGTTAAGTTTAAGATTAATGGCGAGGTTTATGAGGTTAAAACTGATAAGAATGCCGTTGCAACCTTGAAATTGAAATTGAAACCTGGAAAATATAAAATTAAGACCGTCTACGGCGATGTCAAGGTCAAAAACAAAATTACAATCAAAAACACTCTAAAGACTAGAAACCTGTCCAAAAAGGTTAAAAAGACTGCCAAATTCAAAGTGAAGGTCCTCAATTCCAAAGGTAATGCATTCAAAAATCAGATTGTCAAGATAAAGTTTAAGGGCAAGGCCTATAAAGTCAAGACAAACAAAAGGGGAATTGCCACTTTCAAGGTTCCTGAGAATTTAAAAGTCGGCAAATATAAGATTAAGACAACCTATAATGGTTTAAGTAATGTGAATAAGATTGTTGTCAAAAAATAAGATATAATATGTAAAATTGTTATGATAAAAAAAAGAAGAGATAAAACACATATTAAAAGCCAATTATCATATAAATTGTCAGTTTATCAAATTAGAAAAATTTCGGATAATCCAAACTACTCTTCTTTTTTGTTATCATAGATTTGTTAGGTCAATAATTTAATGCCTAACAATAAATAGTGACTTGCCAGTGTAAAATATGCAATGGAAAGCACTATATTTTCTATAGCCATAGGCATCCTCCAAATTTAATAGGAGTGTAATTCTAATATTTTTATTGAACCACCCCATCCTATAGAGGATGGGGATTCCTGAATTTTTTTCACTTAATAATGGTTAATTTAAGTATTTTTTCAGGCTATCTCCGTTGAACCAGCGGTTTAGAATATTAATTGCTGCGTTTGTGTCTCTATCAAGT
>NZ_JBGVFE010000016.1:0-38233 GCF_045120835.1 Methanobrevibacter sp. | reverse complement strand
GATGCAGACCCTAAGGTTGAAGGCAACAAACCTAAAGAGGTAAAGGCACTTGACGATACTCCCGAAGCGGCAAAAACCGCTGACATCTTAAACAAGCTTGTTGTCAAAACATATGAGATGGTAAAGGACCATCCGGTCAACCTGAAAAGAATTGAAGAGGGCCAGCCTCCTGCAAACATAGTCATTCCCCGTGGGGCAGGTGAAGTTCCTGTTGTCGAGTCACTGAATGAAAAATATGAGGTCAACTCCGCATGCATTGCTGAAACCGGTTTGATTATGGGAATCGGAAGATTTGCGGGAATGGACATCATCGAAATGGAAGACGTAACCGGCGGAATTGATACAAACCTTGACAATATTCGTGATACAATCATCGACCAGGTCAAAAATTCAGACCATGACTTTTTCCTGATAAACATAGATGGAGCCGACGAAGCGGGCCATGACGGCCAGACAAAAGAGAAAAAGGAATTCATAGAAAAGGTTGATGAAGTTGTGATGAGCGAACTAATCAAGCTTGAGGACGTATACATTTACCTGACAGCAGACCATTCAACCCCAATATCCGTCATGAACCATTCAGGAGATCCTGTACCTGTCCTCATCAGAGGTCCTGAAGTCAGAACAGACGATGTTAAGGAATTTTCCGAAAGGGCATGCGCAAAGGGAGGACTCAACAGAATCAGAGGATCAGACGTAATGAATATCATGATGGACTTGATGAATTACGCTCATAAATTCGGTGCATAGGTGAGGAATATGGTAGCAGAAAAACTTTTTGGAACATCCGGAATCAGAGGAAAGGTAGGCTCAGAAGTAACATGTGAGCTTGCATTGAATGTTGGTAAATCCCTGGCATATTACTTGGGAAATCAGGGTAGCGTAGTGATTGGATATGATACCCGTACGACAAACAGGATGCTGGACCAGGCAATCACAGCAGGACTTTTGGAAAGCGGAGTCGATGTGGTCAAGATCGGTATGGTTCCAACACCGCTGGTTGGATATGCTACCGAAAAACTCAATGCCGATGCCGGAATCATGCTCACCGCATCACACAATCCCTCACAATATAACGGAATAAAGCTATGGAACAGGAATGGAATGGCATACACTTCCTCACAGGAACGTGAAATCGAGGAGATATATGCCGAGAAATCATACATTTCAGTCAGCTGGGAAAATGTCGGTAAATTAAGTGTAAATGAAGAAATCAAAGGCAAGTACATTGATGATTTGGTCGGCATGGTAGACATCAAAAAAGGCCTTAAGGTTGTAGTCGACTGCGCATCCGGTGCAGGAAGCGAAATATCACCGTTAGTATTTAGAAAGGCAGGATGCGAAGTGACAACATTGAATTCACAGCCTGACGGATTTTTCCCTGGCCGTAACCCGGAACCTAATGCGGAAAACCTGCAGACATTGATGAAAACCGTTGTGGCCATTGGGGCAGATTTGGGAATTGCCCATGACGGGGATGCCGACAGGATGATTACAGTAGACGAAAAGGGTAACATTTCACCATTCGACTCACTTCTGGCATTGATATCTAAGGAATTTGATGGTGACATCGTAACAACAGTCGATGCGGGATTATGCATGGACGAGTCCGTAAAGGGCGAAGTTCTAAGAACTCCTGTAGGTGACGTCAATGTTGCCGAGGTCATTATCGAGAAAAATGCGGCATTTGGAGGGGAACCTTCAGGAACATGGCTGCACCCTGATTTCTGCATGTGTCCGGACGGCATATTGTCCGGTTTGAGAATGGCAGAAATAGTTTCAAGGGACGGCAAGCTGTCTGATTTATTGGCTGAAATTCCGTCATATCCAAATATCCGTGAAAAGATAACATGTTCAAAAGATGCCAAGGTCAATGTCATGGAAAACATGGAAGGCCTGTTGATGCAATCATTTGACGATATAGTTGAGGTAAACTCCCTTGACGGCGTCAGGCTGACATTTTCCGATGACAGCTGGGTGCTTGTAAGGCCGTCAGGAACCGAGGACTATATTAGGATAACCTTGGAATCACGCAGTGAAAAACGTGCAGAGGAAATCAAGGATATCTGTGTTAAAATAATTAATGAAAACCTATAGAAGAAAAATCTTTCTTCTAAATCAATTTTTTTTTAAAAAAAGTAAAAATGAAGAAGAGTATCTATTCTTCTTCAGCGATAAATGCGTCAACACCTAATGCTGCGCATTCTGGGCAACCCCAGTCCTCTGGCATGTCTGCAGGAGTTGCTCCAGCAGGAATGTTGTATGCAGGGTCTCCTTTTTCGGAATCGAATCTGTATTCGCAGTGTAAACAAACATATATAGTCATTTTATTATCTCCTTTATAGTTTTGCTATTAGCATAGCTAATATGATTCTAGTTTATTGTAAGTATTATTTAATAATTTTCATTGGTTAAACAAAATTAATTTATAATGGAATGATTAAACATATATTATTATTAGATAATTTTTAAGGGGAAAATTAAATGAAAGCGATTATTTTAAGTGCTGGTGAAGGTTCTAGAATGAGGCCATTAACACTTACAAAGCCTAAGACCATGTTGCCAGTTGCTGGAAAGCCAATTATTCAATATAACATTGAATCATTAAGGGACAATGGAATTAAAGATATTCTGTTAATAGTAAGATACAAAGAAGAAATGGTTCGTGATTATTTTGGAGACGGCAGTGAATTCGGAGTTAACATCTCTTATAAAAGGCAGGAAGATTTTCTAGGCACTGCAAATGCTATAGGATATGGTGAGGACTTTATTGAGGACAGCCTGATTGTTTTGAACGGGGACATTATCCTGGATAACGAAATCATCAATGAAATCATCAAGAAGTACAACTACCTCAAGCCCGACACTCTTATGCTTTTAACTGAAGTGGCAGACCCTTCTGCATTCGGTGTAGTTGAAATCGAAAACGGAAACATTAAAAACATTGTGGAAAAGCCTAAAAAAGAGGAAGCTCCAAGCAATCTTGTCAATGCGGGTATTTACGTATTCAACAATGATATTTTTGACAAGATTTCAAAAACAGAAATTTCAGAACGTGGCGAATATGAGATAACCGATTCAGTTTCACTCCAGATTGCCGACGGCAAAAAGGTGATTGGACACACCACCAACAAGGATTGGATTGATGTCGGAAGGCCTTGGGAGCTAATTGAAGTTAATGAAGAGTTAATCAGTCAGCTTAAAACTGAAATAAAAGGAACAATTGAGGAAGGAGCCCATATACACGGCGAAATATTTCTGGATGAGGGAAGCATAATCAGGGCAGGAGTCTACATAGAAGGAAACGTATACATAGGCAAAAACTGTGACATCGGTCCGAATTCATATATCAGAGGCAATTCTTATTTTGGAGACAATGTTCACGTTGGAAATGCGGTTGAAATCAAAAATTCAATCGTCATGGAAAACACCAACGTCAGTCACCTTAGTTATGTTGGAGACTCAGTTATCGGATCTAACTGTAACATAGCTGCAGGAACCAACATCGCAAACCTGCGTTTTGACAACCGTTCAGTCAAAACCAAAATCAAGGACCAGATGATAGACAGTGGAAGAAGAAAGCTCGGATCCATTATCGGTGATGCCGTAAAGACTGGAATCAACTCAAGCTTTTCACCTGGAGTAAAGGTGGGCCACAATTCCACTATAGGTTCTGGGGTTTTGTTGTATGATGATGTACCCTCCGATACAAGAGTATTGGTAAAACAAAATCATATTATACAAGATAAAAATAAAATACACAAATAAACGGCGATATTATGGAAAATAATAAAGACTCTATTGTAATATGCCCCGGTGCACAGGTAATTGGTGACGTTGAATTAGGTGAAGATGTGTCAATATGGCACGGAGCCGTTGTTCGTGGAGACACTGATTCCATAAGGATTGGAAACAGGTCCAATGTTCAGGACAATTGTGTCGTCCACTGTACCAAAGGTTTTCCGGTTGAAATCGGTGACAACGTTTCAGTCGGACACGCTGCAGTCATTCACGGTTGCAGATTGGATGACAACGTTTTGATTGGAATGAATGCGACCGTCCTGAATGGAGCGCACATTTCCAAAAACTCAATCGTTGGAGCGGGAGCTGTAGTAAGCGAAGGAAAGGAGTTCCCTGAAGGAAGCCTGATTTTGGGCGTTCCGGCAAAGGCGGTTAAGGACGTTTCTCCAGAGCAAATCGAAATGATTCAAAACAATGCTGACAATTACGTAAAACTTTCCAAACAATATAAAGAAGACTAGATTATGAAAGCAAGACAAATTGTAGAAGAAATGGACTCCTATGTTCCGGGAAGATCTCAGGATGAGATTGCAGAAGATTTCAACCTGAAAAAGGAAGACATCATAAAGCTGGGTTCGAATGAAAACCCATGGGGCCCATCTCCAAAGGCCATGGATGCCATTCGTGAGGAAATCAATTCAATCAACAGATATCCCGAATCTCAGTTGCATGAACTTGTTTTTGAAATTGCCGAGTATGCGGGAGTTGAGCAGTCACAGGTAATCATAGGTGGAGACGGTGCCGATGAAATCATTGATGTTCTTGCAAAGACATTCATCGACAACGGCGATGAATTCATTGTTCCACTGCCTTCCTATATGTATTATGAATATCTTTTAAAGCAGTATGGGGCAAAACCGGTTTACGCAAGATGGGATCTGGATGAAAACAGATTGGACGTCAACTCAATCTTTGATTCAATCACTCCCAAAACAAAAATGATTTTCCTATGCAGCCCCAACAATCCTACCGGAACTCTGATTGAAAAGGAAGTGCTGATGGATATCGCTTCCAGAAACCCGGATATTTTAATCGTCATTGATGAGGCCTACTTTGAATACTCAGAAGTTACAAACAAGGACCTGATCAATGAGTATGATAACATTTTCATCATAAGAACAATGTCCAAGGTGCTTGGCCTTGCAGGCATGAGGATAGGATATGGCCTTGCATGCGAAGAGATTATTGAGTATATGCACAGAATAAAACCTGTATTTTCCCTTACAAGATTATCTTTTGTTGCGGCACTCAATACATTCAGGGATAAGCACTACATTGAAGAGTCAATCAGAAAGGGAATCGAGTCAAGGCAATTCCTTTATGATGAGGTTTCAAAGATTGACGGATTGGAAGTATTCCCTTCAAAATCAAACTTCATGCTGATACGCGTTGAAGGCACAGGATTTACGGCAAGCGAACTTGCCCTGGAACTTATGAAGAAAGGAATAATCGTAAGGGACTGCACTTCATTCAAGGGTCTTGACGAATACTGGATTAGGATAAGCATCTGCACCCTTGAAGAGGATGCGAAATTTATTGAAATATTAAAAGAGGTTTTAAGCTAATGTATGTAGGCGGCAGCGTTATCTCTTCAGTTGAATTTCATGGAAACATGTCTCTGGTCATTTTCATGTCAAAATGTCCGCTGGCATGCAGATATTGTCATAATGTGGAACTGATAGAGGATAACACCGAAAAGTCTTTTGAGGAAATCATGCATGAAATCGATTCTTCAGTTGATTTTTTGGATGCCGTTGTAATTTCAGGCGGCGAACCGCTAGTTCAGACAGATGCAGTCATCGAAATATTAAAGTATGTACGCCAGATAGGCCTAAAAACAAAATTGGACACAAGCGGAATATATCCCGACAAGCTTCACAAAATTCTTGAGATGGGCTTGCTTGACTATGTTTCCCTTGATGTCAAAACTACATTTTCAAAATACAAAAAAATCACAGGTGCCAATGTCGGCTTCAATGTTAAAAAATCAATGGAGCTGATCAATCAGGCAGGTGTGCACCTTGAAATTAGAACTACTTTTGTCCCGACTTTACACACAAAAAAGGACATTAAAAATCTTGTCGACGAAATAGAGGCTGAAGTGTATACAATTCAACAGTTCAGAAATAAGAACGTGCTTGACCCGGAACTGGAAAAGGTCGAAGTTCCAAATCCTCATGACCTGATTGAACTGGCCCGTGAGATTAAGCCATACTTCAACGGTACCGTCAAGGTCAAGTCCGCAGAATTCGGAGAGCAGGTCGTTTAAGGAAGGTGTTCGGATGCCAATTTTGTCATTTTCAAGCAATGATATAGATGTTATTACAGGTAAGAAAACCCGTACAATACGTAAAGCATGGAAAACACCGCTTAAGGTTGGTGACAGACTATACTGTTACTGGAATCTTGTTTCAAAGGAAAAGATGAAAATTTTTGAAGCTTTCGTAACCGGTGTTGAAAGCATTCCGTTCTCAGAGATTCAGGACAATGACGAACTTGCCCGTCAGGAAGGATTTAAGGACTCCAAGGACATGTTGAGAGAATTCAAAAAGATGTATGGGGGACGTATAGATCCTGATGAGGAATTCCAGATTATCTATTTTGAAAAGATTCACATTGACGATTGGAGAGGAGACAAGATTGATGAAAAGGCCATGATTACCAAAAGGGCTGATATCCTGTTTGACAGCGGTAAGTTCGACAAATCGACCATGTGCTATGAGGCGGCACTAAGGCTGGATCCCCATGACGTTTACCTGTTGAACAAGCAGGGGGATAACCTCTCAAGGCTTGGAAGGTTCATGGAGGCAATAGAGTGCTATGACAAGGCATTGGACCTGGAACCTGACAACATTTACATTTTAAACAACAAGGCAATTGCCCTTTTGAACTCAGGCAACATCAACGAGGCTTTGAAGGTAAGCAACATTGCATATAACTATCGCCCAAGCAGTCCGATTGTCCTTTACTGGAGGGGCTTTATCCTGGAAATGCTTGGAAGGTATGATGATGCCCTCAGGGTTTATGACAAGCTCATAGTCATTGATGGGGAAAATCCCGAGGTTTGGAATTCCCGTGGAAACCTTCTAACAGATATGGGAATGCTTGAAGAGGCCATAGAATCCTTTGACAGGGCTGTTGAGGTATGTCTGGACGATTCGGAAATGGATGCCTCAGCAATCAACAGGATGGGAAATGCCTACATTGATTTGGGAAAATTCGATGAGGCTTTGGAATGCTTCAACAAGGCAATATCCTTGGAAAAATATAATATAGACTTTTTGTTGAACAAGGGTGTTGTTCTGATGGAATTGGGAAAATTCGAAGAGGCGGTGGAAAGCTTCAATATGGTTTTGCTTAGAAGCCCCGACAATGAGGATGCCTTTTTCCTAAAAGAAGAATGTTTGGAATACTTTTAATGTAGACTGCCCTATTCACATTTCTGTTTTTAATCAGTCAAGTCATGTATATTAAAAGTAGCTATTATCAAATTAATTTTTTTTGGTTAAAGTATGGTTTTAATCAACTCTAAATGTAATTAAAATAAAAGAAAAAATGAAGGGGTTTAATTATTTTCTGTACTTTTTAATTAAACTTATTCCCCAGTCAGTCATCTCGTCAGCCTTGTCCTGTGAGTCGGACTCGGCAAAGCATCTGAAGATCGGTTCAGTTCCGGATGGTCTGATAATTACCCAACCGTCATCCTTTAAGATTTTAACTCCATCTGTTAAATCCAATTCAAAATCTGTGGTTGTCTGAATCTCTTCTGCAATGCTGTTCATGACGAATTCCTTTTCATCGTCCGGACATTCGATTTTCATCTTGCTTGCATAGTAAACCGGCAGTTCAGCCACTAACTCGGACATTGGCTTTTTGGATTTTGCAAGAATTTCCAGGATTTTGGCTACAGTCATTACTGCGTCTCTTCCATAGACAAAATCAGGGAAAATCAAACCTCCGTTTTCTTCTCCGCCGAACAGGCCGTCTTCATCCTTGAGCTTACGGGCAACAAGCAAGTCCCCAACTGCAGTGGCTATTACCTCGCCATTGAACTCATCTGCAATGTCATAGATTGCCTGGGAGGTTGCAACGGTGGTTACGATGATTCCTCCGTCGTTTTCCTTAAGCATCTCACGTTCAACAAGGGTGAATGTCTTGTCTCCCAAAACGAAGTTTCCTTTCTCGTCAATGCAGATGGTTCTGTCAGCATCTCCGTCATGGGCAAGACCGATATCAGCATTCAATTCCTTAACGACGCTAATTAGTTCCTGAAGGTTTTCTTCAATAGGTTCAGGGTTACGGCCAGGGAAAAATCCGTCAGCCTGTGAGTTAAGGGTTGTAACATCGCATCCAAGCTTTCTAATCAGGTATGGAGCAGTATAGCATCCTGCACCGGAACCGCAGTCAACAACAACTTTCAGATTTGCTTTCTTAATCGCTTCGGTGTCCACTTTAGAAACTGCCTCATCGACATATTCATCGATTATTTTGTCATTGTGATAGATTTCGCCGATTTCAAAAAATTCCACACGATCAGGTTCGCTGTCAAAGTATAATCTTTCAATTTCAAGCTCCATATCATCCGGTATGCCTATACCGTCCTCATCCAGGAATTTGATTCCATTATATTTTGGAGGATTGTGTGAAGCGGTAATCATTACTCCGCCATCATAGTACTTGCGAACTGCATACTGAACACCTGGAGTTGGCAATATTCCCAAATCCACTACATCACATCCGCTGGACAGTAGTCCGGCAGTAACGGCCTGCATTAACATTGGTGAAGTTGTACGGGTATCTCCACCGACCGCAACGGTTCCCTTTATTTGTGTTCCATAACAAGCAGCAAGTCTTGTGGCAAATTCAGGAGTTAAGACATCGTTAGCTGTTCTTCTAACTCCAAAAGTTCCAAATAATCTTTTTTTATCAGACATATTTAAAATTCCTATAAAATTTATATAGATTACATTTGGATTTTGACTAATAAAAATATATTGTTAGTTAACAATCCGCAAACTGTCGCCACTTGATAAAATCAGTTCCATTTCGGAATTGTACTGGGTAACTGTTCCGACAACATTCACCTTGCGGTTTTCAAAATCCTCAATGTCAAGATTTTTTGACTGTATTTCGGCCACCTGGCTTTCAAAAATGATCAATTGGATTTGGGCCTCACCATCGTTGATGGTTAAAAAATAGCTTGTCTTTGAACTTGACTGGGCCACATCCGTAATCACCCCTTGAATTCTGACCTCTTCATCTATCATTCCACGGTTAATGTCCTTGATGTCGACTTCTTTAACTTCAATCGTTGGCGTAAAGGCTATAAGGCCAATTATTCCAATAAGTGAAGTTACCAATGCTATCTTCAGTAACTTGTCATCTGTAATTTCCATACTTTCATAATTGTCCTTTGGAATTTAAATAGATGATAGGATTTTTCAGCGTCAAATTGCTTTCATTTGCCAATATTGACCTGAAATCTAGTTTCCGGTCTCATACATTGAAAGCAGCCTTTCAACAGTGTCGGCGTCCATCGGACTTTTGTCCTTACGTATATTCTTAACAACCGGGAATCTTAATGAATAGCCGGTTTCATATTCGGGGGATTCGACGATTTCAGAAAATGCAATCTCCATGACTATTTTCGGCTCCACCTTGATTTCACGGCCCTTTGTTGAAATTTCCAATTCCTTCATCTTGGCTGTCAGATATTCTAATGTTGCATCGTCCAGGCCTGTTCCGACCAGTGCAATGCTTTTGAAGTCATCATTTTCATCCCTGAGTGCAACCAGATAGGACCCTACAAAATCTCCACGTTTTCCGATGCCGTATGTTCCCCCAACAACGACCATGTCAAGGGTTTCGGGTTCTGCCTTGTACTTGAGCATCTTTTTGCCTCTGAGGCCCGGTATGTACGGTTCACAGCAGTCCTTGATCATGATTCCCTCGTGACCCTCATTGATTGACCATTCAAAGAGTCCCTGAATCTCACTGATGTTGTCTGCATTTCCTATTTTCATTGTGCTCAGGTTCATCTCGTCGACTGATGTGTCGACAATGCTTTCAAGGGTCTTTCTTCTAACCTTCAGAGGTTCGTCAATCATCGGCACCTTATAGTACATTACATCAAAGAGATATACTTTTAGCGGAACGTTTTCCATAGCCTCTTCCACGTTATGTTTTCTTCGAACCCGGTGCAGGACATTCTGGAACGGCAGAGGTTTGCCGTTGCGTGTGGCTATCACTTCCCCTTCCACAATGTAGTCTTCGTGAGGCAAATGCTCGTTAAACAATTCAACGATTTCGGGCAATGCATGAGTGATGTTTTCTAGTCTGCGGGTGAATATTTTGATTTCATCACCATTTCTGTGCACCTGCAGTCTTATTCCGTCATATTTTGTATCGCACAATGCACATCCCATTTCAGGAATGATTTCATCCAAAGGAGGCGCCAGCTGTGCAAGCATAGGCTTGACCGGTGTTCCCGGTGTCAGGTTGAGCTTTTCCAGACCTGCACTGCCCTGTTCCTTTGCGGTTCTTGCAACAACCGAAAAGTCATTGGTAAGCATCTGTGCCCTTTCGACCACTGCCTTGTCGATATCGAATGCCTGGGCTATTGCATCCCTGACCACTCCGTCACCGACACCGATTCTCAATTCCTCTGTAATTGTACGGGTAAGGTATTTGGCTTCGGTCGGGCTGGCCTGGCTTAGCAGCTCAAGAAGAACTGCAATCTTGCGGTTTGTTGACCTGGAACCTGAAATCTGTGAGAGCTTTCGAAGGCTGTTGAAGACGAAATCGATTGTAAGGGGCTGTGAGAAAAATGTCACCTGTGACTTTTTGGCGTATAGCCTGATGCATGCAAGGCCGATGTCTCCCTCATCACGCACAGCATCTTCAACTGCTGATTGTGTAGTTCCGACAGCTTCGGCCACTGCCCTTTCAACCAATTTTCCTCCAATACCGATTTCTTCTGAACTCCATGCGGGAAAAACCGTTCCCAGGATTAAAAGTCCTACCTTTTCAATGGTGTCGGAGTCCAGTTTTTTGAGATACTCGGCTATGATTTCAGTCTTTTCAAGTCTTTTTGTTGTGGCCTCAAGTGCTGAGTAAACGTCAACGAGTTCCTGATATTTCATTAGAAGTCTCCTTTAGCTATTTTTACTGCGCAATATTCTCCGCACATTGCACACATCTCATCATCGTCAAGTTCGCATTTGTCACGGTATTTTCTTGGTTTTGATTTATCGAGAGCCAAGTCAAATTGCTTTTCCCAGTCAAATTCCCTGCGTGCCTTTGCCATTTCCTTTTCGCGTTGCCATGCTGAAGGAAGGCCTTTTGCAACATCCGCCGCTTCGGCAGCAATCTTTGATGCGACAACACCTTCCTTGACGTCCTCCAAACTTGGAAGTGAAAGATGTTCTGCTGGGGTTACGTAACACAAAAAGCTGGCGCCTGCAGTTGCGGCTATTGCTCCTCCGATGGCTCCGGTGATGTGGTCATAACCTGGAGCAAGGTCAGTAACCAGCGGGCCCAAAACGTAGAATGGGGCTCCGTGGCATATGGTCTTTTGGATTTCCATGTTTGCCTTGATTTGATTGAGAGGCATGTGTCCTGGACCTTCTACCATGACCTGGACATTGGCGTCCTGTGCCCTTTTTACCAGAGTGCCCAGATTGACAAGCTCTTGAATTTGAGGGATATCGCTTGCATCTGCCAGGCATCCTGGTCTCAATCCGTCTCCCAGTGATAATGTAATGTCGTATTCGTAGGATAATTCGAGCAGATAATCGTAATTCTCATATAATGGGTTTTCCATTTCATTGTGGTTTATCCATGATGCCATGAATGTTCCTCCACGGCTTACAATTCCCATCATGCGGTTGGCATCTTTAAGCTTTTGAACCAGGTCTTTTGTTATTCCGCAGTGGAGGGTCATGAAATCAACGCCTTCCTTTGCCTGATTTTCAATGGCCTTGAAAATGTCATCAGGATCCATGTCAATGATTTCCTTGTTTTTGCCCAATGTGACGACGCCCGCTTCATAAATCGGCACCGTACCTATACAAAGGTCCACTGCATTCATTATTTCCTTTCTAAATAATTTCAAATCGGATCCTGTTGACAGGTCCATCAGTGCATCCGCACCGTATTCCTGTGCCAGTTTTGCCTTGTCGATTTCCAGATTTATGTCATCAATCTTTGATGATGACCCTATATTTGCGTTGACCTTTGTTTTCAGGCCTTCCCCAATTCCGCAGGGCTTTGAATGTCCATTGACATTTTTTGGAATTACAGCCAATCCCTTGTCAATAAGTCTAGCTAGTTTATTTACATCTATATTTTCATATTCCGCAACATACTCCATTTCGGGAGTGATGTTGCCCTTTTGCGCTTCACTTTTTTGAGTCAATTTTATCCCTCATAGTTTGACTAATCATTAATAATTATGATAATTTCTAATATATAGAAGTTTTTCTTTAATATTAATCTTTTAATGTAATTTAAAATATTTCAATGTTTAAATGTCCATATTGACATCAGAATCGCTTTTGAATATTAATGGTTGTCTTTATTTGCAAATCTTTTTTTATAGGGGTTTTCAAAATATTAACAATGGTGATAAGATGGTTCAAGATAGACATATCATAGAAACACTTGGAAAAGTTCGTGTAGTAATTGAAAACGGTGAAATTACAGAGGTCGGCGAATCCGAAATGAAATACTGTCCAATGTTTCACGCAATGCACAAAGTCGATGAATTGAATGAGGAATTCATCAGAAAAAACATCAATTTCAGAATAAAGGATTTCGGTATGTGCACTCCTGAACGGGTCATAGAGATGGATGATTTGGTAACCGTCGGAATATCAGAGATACTGAAAACCAACATTGAGAAGGGAAACATCGACTGTGTTGTTGGAGCATGTGACGGTGCAGGAACATTGCTTATGACCAATCCCCGTGTCGTACAGGGTGTCGGCGGAAGGGTATCCGGCCTTGTGAGCACAACACCAATTCCTGAAGTAATCGAGAAACTAAAGCAGAAGGACTGCATTATCCTGAATGAGGAAACCGCAGAGCTGAATCAGCTGGAAGGGTTGAAAATCGCTCTGGATAAGGGATATAAAAATATTGCAATTACCATTCTGCCGTCCCCGATGGTTGAGGAAATCCGGAATTATCCTGTAGGGGATGATGTGAATGTCTACATATTCGTGGCCCATACGACAGGAGCCAGTCCTGATGAGGTTGAGATGCTGTTTGAAAATGCGGATATTGTAACGGCATGCGCATCCAAGGCAATTTCAGAGTATGCCGATGCAAATAGGCCGTATTATTACGGAGTGAAGGTTCCCATATTCTGTGCCAGCGAAGACGGCCGAAGATTCCTGGACATCAGACTTGACCATATTGGAAAACCATTAACCACTAATGAATATCCAAGGGATAAAAGCGACGCACCACATAAACTGCTTTAACGTGTTAATATGAAGGTTATATATTTTGATACAGAAACAACAGGTCTTGAATATGAAAGCTGTCAGATTATAGAGCTGGCGATGCTGGTTGTTGAAGATGGCAGAATCGTTAAGGAATACGACAGGTTCATTAATATTGAGAAGGACCTGCCTGCAAAAATCACTGAAATCACGGGAATAACTGATGAGATGCTAATAACAGAAGGCGTAAGTGAAGGAGAAGTTGCAAAGGATTTGAAGGATAATCTAACTCCTGGGACCTTAATGATTGCCCATAACTGTCAGTTTGATTTGGCGTTTGTCAACTTTCTGCTTAAAAGGCATTACCCGTCTGATGAAGTCGATGACATTCTGGATAATTTGGACTGGCTTGATACCTTGACCGTAGTTAAGGACAGGATGAAGTTTCCTCACCGATTAATCCATGCCGTAAGACATTATGGCATTAAGGAAGTTAACTTTCACAGGGCAATCGATGATACAAAAGCATTATATGATGTTACTCAGGCATTGAAAGAGGAACGTAATGATTTGGATGAGTATGTCAATATTTTTGGGTATAATCCTAAATGGGGAGTTAGCGGTCCCAAATTTTCGTTCATTAAATACAAAAGACAATATTTCCATAATTCCATGGTTAATCCGGATCATATTCTGCCTAAAATGTAATGCTTTTTTAGATTCAATCATTGTTTGAAAAATAGAGGTTGATGGGAAGATTCCATATCTTCCCAAATCGGTAGAGAAATTTTGTAAATATAATGGAGGTTTGGGAAAGATTTCTGTATCTTTCCCTCAATATGGTTAGAAATTAAATAATAATGAATGGAGGAAAAAAGGAAGAAAATTATGGGTTTTCTTCCTTACATGTACTGAACTAACTGTTCTTCGTTTTCATGTTTTGGCTTGACTTTATCGATTGCTTCTTTAAAGTATTTGTATGGAATTTCACTGGCTTCCAGATCATCTCTCAAGGCAAGCATTGCTGCTTCCCGGCATACTGCTTCAATGTCTGCTCCGACATATCCTTCAGTATTTTTGGCTAGTTTTTTAACATCAACATCACTGGCAAGAGGCATTCCTTTGGTGTGAACTTCAAAGATTGATACTCTTGCATCTTCATCAGGCTCTTTGACCTGAATGTGTCTGTCAAATCTTCCAGGCCTCATGAGTCCGGCATCCAAAATGTCCGGCCTGTTGGTTGCTGCAATGATTGCAACATCTTCAAGCTCTTCCAAACCGTCCATTTCAGTCAGCAATTGGTTTACCACTCTTTTTGTCACGCCGCTGTCAGTATCATTTCCGCTACGGGCGCCGGCTATTGCATCTATTTCATCGAAAAAGATCACTGTTGGTGAAGCCTGTTTCGCTTTTCTGAATACTTCACGAACGCCTTTTTCTGATTCTCCAACCCATTTGGACAGGAGTTCCGGACCTTTCACTGAGATGAAGTTCGCTTCACTTTCACTTGCCACTGCCTTTGCAAGCAATGTCTTACCTGTTCCGGGAATGCCGTATAATAATGTTCCTTTTGGAGGTCTGATTCCCAGACGTTGGAATGTTTCAGGATGTTTTAATGGCCATTCGACTGCTTCTTTAAGCTCCTGTTTAACGTCGTCAAGTCCACCTACATCGTCCCATCCGATGTCCGGAATTTGCACCAGGACTTCCCTTAATGCGGAAGGCTGTATCTCTTTTTGTGCTGTTTTGAAATCGTTTCCTGTTACAACGATCTTTTCCATGACCTCTTTTGGGATTTCTTCGTCATTTTGAATTTCAGGCAATATTCTTCTGACTACTCTCATTGCCGCTTCTTTACATAATGATTCCAAATCGGCTCCTACAAAACCGTGTGTGGTATTTGCGATTTTATCAAGGTCAACGTCCTCTGCAAGAGGCATGTTTCTTGTGTGAATCTCAAGAACCTCTTTTCTCTCTTCGGAGTCAGGCACTCCAATTTCAATTTCACGGTCAAATCTTCCAGGTCTTCTTAAGGCGGGATCAAGTGAATCCGGTCTGTTGGTTGCACCGATGACTACCACTTGTCCACGGGATTTAAGACCGTCCATTAAAGTTAAAAGCTGAGCAACGGTTCTTCTTTCAACTTCACCATTGGTTTCTTCCCTTTTTGGAGCGATTGCATCAAGTTCATCAATAAATATGATTGAAGGGGAATTTTCCTCTGCCTCTTCAAAGTATTCTCTGAGGTTTTCTTCGGATCCTCCAACGTATTTGCTCATGATTTCCGGTCCGTTGATTGCGATGAAATGCGCATCACTTTCACTTGCCACAGCTTTTGCAAGCAGTGTCTTACCGGTTCCAGGAGGACCGTGCATGAGAACCCCTTTTGGAGGTGCAATGCCTAATTTTTCAAACAGTTCAGGTCTTTTAAGAGGAATTTCAATCATTTCCCTTACTTTTTTGACTTCCTCCTTAAGGCCTCCGATGTCCTCGTAGCTTACGTCAACGAGGTTTCCGACTCCTTCTATTTTGCTGACGTCAACAGGAGTCTCGTGCAATTGCACTTCGGTATTCGGACCGACTATAACAATGTCTTTCGGATTGGTGGAGATTACTGCAAACTTAATTTCCTTCATTGCAGGGGTAAATTCCATCAGTTCATCGAATATGCTGTTGAAGCCCATGCCCATTGGCCTTGGGGCTCTGATTTGTGATCCGATTATATCGCCTTGAACCATGACTTTTCCGGCGAATAGGCCACGGACATCTCCCTGTACACGGATGTTGTCTTCAGTAGGAGCAAGCACCACTTTTTTTGCTTCAGTCGCTTTTGCTTTTTTGACTGTAACTTCTCCACCTATTGTGGCACCGGAATTTTTACGCACAAGGCCGTCAATTCTGATTACTCCAAGGCCGATATCAGTTTGTGAAGGAAGAGCGATAGCTGCAGTTCTTCTTTCACCAACAATTTCTATTAAATCTCTTTCATGGATGCCTAAATCATCCATGACATTCGGATCAAGTCTTGCGACACCTTGACCCACATCCTTTTGTGAAATTGCTTCTGCAACTTTTAGTGTAATTTCATTTTTTGCCATAATATCATCTCCATTTGGCTGTGAATTGTAATTGTAATGTTTGTCAAAAATCTTTTTGTTACTTTTTGTAACTTTATTGACAAAGATATCTGTGTATGTTTTACTATATAAAGGTTTCGGTTTTAGTGATTTTTCAAAACCCTCTAAAAATAAGTATTTTCAAAATAGCAAGATTAATTCTTCTCAAATAATTCTGAATTCAATTTAAAAATTCATTTCAATAAAAAAAGTAATAATTAAAGTGTTATATCGGATTTTAAAATTTAATTACTTTTAGACACTTTAATATTTGTTCGTTTTAAATAAAACAATTATCTGATGACTCCGCCAAAACCTGTGAACAGTTCCTTGACTCTTGCAATGTCCTCTTTGGACATTGCAGTAACCTCAAAGGTCAGGCTGATGAACTTCTCGTCAATTTGGGGGCCGGTATATGCATCGGTCAGCTTGATGTCAATGATATTATCCAGTTTCATGACAGTATTTTCAATGGTTTCAACATGGACATTTTTGGGAAATACGCAGCTGATGTATCCGGTCTTTTTAGGAGTATTGTCGAGTTTCCATTGATATAGTTCGTTTGGAAGCAGAATCCTGATGTTTGCAATGCGGAGTTTTTTGGTTTTGTTTCCATCTCTCAATATGGCAGTCTTGCCGTCTATTTCCTCAAGAATTCCGACATGGATCTTTCCGGAGTAGATATGCTTCAGACCCACTTCCTGGCCAATGGAATCATTTAAATAATTGTATTCATAACTCAATGCACGGATTGCCTTGTCACTTCTACCAAGCGCATTTGTAATGTCGCCCATATGTTTTGTTGCCTGAAGGGCTATTTCCATGAATTTTTCATCATCCTTGTTGTTGATTGCATCTCTCAGCTCCAAAACCGCTTCGGCAAATGTATTTCTGATTTTTGGCCCGTTGCTGTTTCTTGATTGAATGTTGTAGGTAAGGTACGGATTCTGCGATACGATACGGGCAATCATATCAATCATGAGATTATATATTGGACTTTCATAGTCTTCGGTTTCTGACAGGTCAACTTTCAGCTTTTCGATTGCAGATGCGGTTGAGATAAATGAGAAGTGGGTTAGAACCTGCACTATGCTCATCATGAAATCATGCTTTTCGGCGCTGGTTTCAATGATTCTCATGTTCTTGCCTGCAAGGTAATCATAGACTTTAGGATACCATTTTCCTTTCTTTTCGGCAGTCAGGACGATTACCTGGTTGGTCAAATCAGTTGTTCTTGGGCCGAAAACTGGGTGTGTCGGAATATACTCCACACTCTCGGGCAGGCATTCCTCCATGGTTTTTGAAGGCTCCTCCTTTACGCTTGTAACGTCAACCATCAGCGATCCGCTTTTCATAAATGGGGCGACTTCACGAATAACGTTGGAAGTGTGCTGAATCGGCACTGAAATTACCAAAATATCACTTATATTTGCAAGTCCCGCATTGGACTCAATATAATTGACATTCAACTCATTTGCAACAGATCTTCCCTTTTTATGGTCCCGACCGGTAATGTATACTTCAAACTCATCTCTAAAGTAGTAAACGAGGGTTTTTCCCAAACCGTCACTACCACCAATTATTCCGACATTCATTTTAATCATTAATTATTTTAATTTGTAACTATATAAATCATTAACTAGAAAAAATTATTGTGGATAGTCATGAAGATTATAAAAGAAGATGAAAAAGAGGCAATTGTCGAGGTGGTTCCTGAAACATTGGATGATTTGTGGCATCTATCTCACATTATAGAAGTTGGAGACAATGCATCATCCAAAACAACACGTAGAATTCAGGACAATACTGGGGATAAGCTTAGAAGTGACAGAGGAGTTAAGAAAACATTTTATCTGGGGTTGGATATTGAAAACATATCATTCCATTTATTCACAGGTAAATTGAGGCTTACAGGAATCATTACAAGAGGTCCCGAAGACCTGATACCTCTCGGCTCACACCACACTCTTGAGGTAAAGCTCAACACTCCACTCACAATCAAAAAGCCAAGATGGCCAAAATGGGCAATCAACAGATTGAACCAGGCAATCGAGGCATCCAAAAAGTTGTCTGCAATTATTGTGGTTCTGGAAGATGACTCTGCAACATTGGGTTTGATGAGGCAGTTCGGAATCGAATATTACGGTCCTATCAAGGGACATGTATCAGGCAAAAGGATTATTGACAAGAACAGGCAAAAAAATATTGTGCAGTTCTATGAGAAGGTCATAGAGTCAATAACTAAATTCGATTCAATTCAAAACATCGTCATTGCCGGGCCGGGCTTTGTCAAAAACGATTTTTATGACTATTTGAAGGACAAGCATCAGGACTTGGCAAAAATTTCAATCATCGAATCCACAGGTTCGGGAGGCAGAAACGGAATTTCTGAAGTTCTCAAAAAGGGAACCGTTGAAAAGCTAACTTCAGAAAACCGTGTGGCACTGGAAATGGGCGCCGTCAATAATCTTTTAACAGAAATCGGAAGGAATTCCTCAAAGATTGCATATGGTATTCGTGAAACCCAAAATGCAGTCAATCTGGGTGCCGTATCTCAATTGCTGGTTCTTGACAGTCAGGTTCCAAACAATAACATGGGGGAAGCCATGGATATGGTTGAGAATATGAAGGGAGAGGTCATGGTAATCAGCAGTGAACATGATGGCGGAAAGCAGCTTGAAAGCCTTGGCGGTGTGGCGGCAATTTTAAGATATGAAATAGCTTAAATATTTAAATAATATAAAAAATTAAAAATTATATAGTTAGATTTTAAGTGATAATATGATGTATACATCGATATTTTTTGCATTATTATTTGTTTTCATTGTAACTTTGATAGGTACAGGAATTCTGGATATAATTTTCAGATTTTTGGGAAAACGGGGATATCTTGGAAACCTGTATCCGAATGTAAGGGGAGGAATTCCACGTGCAATTGGTGTGGTTCCTTTTATAATTCTTTCCTTTTACATGCTGCCGGGTTACAATAACCTGATTTTATTTATTGGTATTTTTGCACTTATCGATGATGTCCTGGGAAGAAAAATGTCTCCTTTCGGCATTGAATGGGGTCAGCTGTCAAGAGGCATTGGAATAATTCTGGTAATGATTGTCGGATTTATGGAAGGTCTGGGCTTTGCATCAATATTCATAGCACTTATGGTTCAGCCGTTGAATATTGCGGACATGCAGCCGGGATCTGCATGTATCGTAACCATGATAATGTCCATGCTTGCGATTTTTGCAATGGTTATAGTGGGTTCACCTGATGCATTCGGTCTTCCTGCAATCTATACTCCATTATTAATATTCGTAACCTGTCTTGCCTACTCTCCATTGGACTTTTCAGGAAAAATCATGTTGGGGGAAGTCGGAAACCATACGTTTGGTGTGGCCCTTGGAATTGCCTATTATGTTCTTGGAGGATTCTGGGCGGTCATCATATTCGGCATTATAACAACCGCACTGATTGCATTTGTCAGAAGAAACAACCTTAGAGTATTCTTCAGACAGCAACTGAGGATTCTTAATCCGACATTCGGGGATTACTTTATGGATGTGCTGACAGGAGGAGGCCTTGGAGATTTGCTGAGAAAATGGATTCTGAAAGACAGGCAATATGACATCAGAAATCCTCTTCTGATTTCATTAGGTTTTAGAAGGCTGCTGTTCAACCCTCATGCACGTCATCCAAAGAAATATGTTCCAAACGATTACATTCCTCGTTTAGGTAAAGGAGAGTGAAACTTTGAAATGTCTGTTCATTGTTACAGGTAGAGGATTGGGCGGTGACGCAATGACTGCCTTAAATACGATGAGAGCACTTGAAAAAAGGGGAGTTCAATGTGAAATTGCTCTTGACGCCTCTGCTCATGGTTCTTTATTTGAAAAAAACGGTTATCAGTGGCATAGGATTTCCGTTCCTCATGCCGGAGGCCATTCAGCCACCAAACTGTCTGCGCTTAAGGGCGGAGTTAAGTTATTCATGGCCACTTTCAAGGCAAGAAGCCTTATTAAAAAATTGGGCGTTGATTTTGTTGTTGGTGTTTTGGGTGGTGGAGCTATTGTCGGATCACTGGGAGCAAAGGCAGCAAGAAAACCGGGATTCTCTTTAATTTCAACACCGCTTGACTCAAAAGTATGTCCTAAATTCAATAAATGTTATATTCTTCCTGAACTTGACAAGTTCAGATGGGAAAATCTGCCTGACAATATGGAAAAGTCATTTTATCCTTTAGCGGACAATATGGATGATGGGGATGCACAAGTTGCCCTGGAAAAGCTTAAGGAATATTCCAATTTTGATGAAAATAAAAAGACAATCGTATTTTCATCCGGTTCATCAATTTTTAAAGGAATGATTGATGGAATCAATCTTGTAGCCGACCACACCGACGAATATAATCTTGTTTTGGTTGGTTTGCCTTTGGATGATGAATATTATGAGCTGATCGATGAGGATAAAATCATTTATGCAGGATACATCAATTGGATAAACCATCTTTTCAAATTTGCCGACCTGACAGTATTGACTGATGACGGCGTTTCTCTTGAAGAGGCATTCACCAATGGAAAGCCAATTGTGGCCCTTACCCGTGTAAAATGGGGAAGATACCAGAATATGGCTGGTGTATTTAAGGGGGCAATGATTGAGTCTGAAGTCAGTGATGTTTGTGAAAGCATTGATGAGGCATTCAGAAACTATGATTCCCTGCAGGAAAAAGCCTTGGTTTATGGCCAGCAGTGTTTGAATGCCGCCGATGATTTGGCGGACAGAATTTTAAAAGAATTGGAATAGTGGCATTATAGCCACATGTTTTTTATTATTTTGTAATTTGAGTCGGTTGACGGATGAACTTCAAGAAATTCTCCGTAGTCATCAAGGTCATAGTCCATTCTCATCAGATAGGACAGGTATGCCACATCACCTGCAGAAGATGGTGAGACTGAATTGATTCTGTTTATCCTATTTTTGTTTTTGTCAAATTCAACTTCAGTGTATCCGGTTTCACCGTCAAGTATGCGCCAGAAGGATTGCGGACCGGCAATTCCCGGAATTCCAATCAATGCCTTGTCATCATCGCTCAAGTCACTTTTTTCATTTTCAACAAAACTCACTTCCATGTTCAGACTCAATGTCTGAGGAATGCAGTGGTAGCCTACTTTATTTGGATAGTTTGCCATATTCCTTGCAGCTGTGATGCCCTCCATTCTAGCTACCGGTGTCAGCTGATAACCTCCGGTAACGTCACCTGCAGCATATACATTATCCGCAGTAGTTTTCATCATTTCATCAACTTTAATGGTATTGTCAGGATTCAGTTCAACAAAATCCTTTGCAATTTCACTGTTTGGAGTTCTGCCTGTTGCAAAAAATGGAATTCCCTCCAGTTCTTTGCCGTCTTCAGTTAGCACTTTGTTCTTGAATGCTTCTTTGACATTGGTGTTTTCATAGATATTGATGTCCTTTAGGATATGCTTTAAAACGTATTTTTTTGTGGCGTCGCTTATTTCCTTTAGAATCTGGCTTCTTGCAAGAATATTGACTTCGCTTCCAAGTGTTGAGTAGATATTGGCAATCTCGCAGGCAATAATTCCTCCTCCGATTATGTTCAGCTTTTCAGGGATATCATCGAGTTTCAGAATGTCCCTGTTTGTTAAACCGTATTCCTTGCCGGGAATATCCGGTATGAATGGACGTGCGCCGGTTGCAATTAACAGATTGTCATATTCTAAGCTTTCATTGTTGACGGTAACAGTATCTGCGTCAATGCTGGCTTCACCATAGATAATATTGTTTCCAACACTTTCATTTTCCATCTGGTTGAGCTTTCTGAGCATTTCCTGTGTTTCAACGATTTTTTCAACGATCTTTTCATAGGACAGTTCCATTTTGCTTTTTAAAAATCCATGGCTGTTGAATCTCTTGTTCAAATCAATGAATTTGGTAATGTCAGTAAGTGCACAAACAACCATGCAGCCTTCATTCAGGCAAGTTCCGGCTATATGATTTTTTTCAATTAAGGTAACGTCTTCGCCTAATTTTCCAAGTTCTAATGAGCCTAATCTTCCTGCGGGCCCTGATCCGATAACAATATTTTTCATTTTTACACCACTTTAGATAGTTTTATATAATACTAACATTTAATATTAATTATATATAAATTTTGGAGAAAGATAGTTATGTGTATTGCAGCGCCTGCTCAAGTTCTTGAGATTAACAGGGAAGATAATTGGTTGATTGCCGATTTCGGCGGAGCAAAACAACAAGCAAAATTGGACCTCTTGCCTGAGGTGGAAATTGGCGATTATGTTTTAATCCACGCCGGATATGCAATAGAAAAATTATCTGAAGAAGCAGCTAAAGAATCTTTAGAAGCTTGGGAAGAACTCTTGGATATTCTTGAAGAAGAAGATAAAGAAATGGAAAAAGCAAGAATGGAACATTTTAATTAATAAATTGACACTCTTGTTACTCCTTTTATTTTTAAAAATTCGTTAATCAATTCACCTTGCACCGGTTTTTCGGTGATTATTGTCAGTAGGGGATTGTCCTGAAGTTCAGTATCTTCAGCATAAGCCTGTCTGATACTTATTCCTTTTTTTGCAATTAATTCTGTAGTGCTTGCAAGTATTCCTTCGCTTTCGGATCCCACTTCAATTTCAATCACTCCCAATTTGAGATTTTTGGCGATGTTTTTTAGAAGAGTTCCTGCAGGCACTATATTGCTGAAGAGATTGAACAATTCTTCATCCTCTTTAATCACTTCAATGGTGGATTTTATGGCACGTCTGTCAACATCGGCTGAAGTGGCCAATGCTTTGTCACTTATTCTTAAATTGCCGCAGTATACTCTACCGTCTTCACCAATGGAGAGACCAAGCTCAATCATCTTTTCTACAACTCTTAATCTTGCAGGGTATTTTTTGAATTTTTCATTGACTTTTTCCCACATTTTAATCATCATTCCTACTTTTTGTACATTCAAGTTATTATTTGTAGAATATGTTATATAATAATTTCTAAAAAAAGTCGATAGAATTGTCAGGAAATATGAAAAATCTCTAAAAATAGTAAGCAGTAGGCTAGATGGGATTCGAACCCATGACCTCCCGGTTATCAGCCGAGCGCGCTAACCAAGCTGTGCCACTAGCCTATAATTATTGTGTGACAGTTATCTGTCAACACTAATACTTATGTTAATTGCTTATATATAACTGTTTCGGTTATATGGGCAATTAATCAAAATTTTAAAAAATTATTTGTTAATCATTTCGTTAATAGCTTCGGACATCGCATGTCCTTCAACTGTAATGATTACTTTTTCAACGCCTTCAACGTTTTCTGCTCTGATTTTGGCATCAGCAGCAATACGGGTGATACTCATACAACCTGGATTGGTTGGTTTAAGTGTAATTTCAGCTTGATCGCCATCAACAGCAATATTTTGTACAATGCCCATGTCCACAATACTGATTCCCATGTGAGGGTCATTAATTGGAATTAGGGCCTCTTTAATATCGTTTACTAATTCTTCTGACATATATTGTCTCCTATTATTTGTAGTTATAATTATTACCAAAGGTTATTAATATATCTTATTATTTTTTTAGGCGATGTTTAATTTTCACGCCAATTCCATTGTCGCATTCCTCCATCTCACGACCGGTCATCACGGCCTTGCCGACACCGACAACAGTATCGTCACGAACAACAACGACTTCGTCGTTTGGAATGATTTTATGGTCTGCCTTTTCAATTCCCGGTGCAAAAACGGTATTGGTTTCAAGATCAAAATCAATGTTGACGATATGGATTCCCAAGTCTTTCAATATTTCTCCGCCTGGGAGATTCAGTCTGAACAGCCCGTAATCCTTATTCAGCAATGCTAGTTGCGTGCCGTTGGAGAGTATTCTTTTGTGATACATTCCTTTTGTCTTAACGTTGTCCGGAATAAATTTTTCTCCAGCTTCACCAAACTGGAACTTGGCAATGGACCTTAATTCGTGCAAAGTTTTCTCTCTTCTGTTGATTCTTTGGTGATTTTTTAGTTCCATTCTTAAATTGTAAAGTGAATCCGGTGAAGTCGGACGTTCATTTGCACATACATTGACAAAATCATCGACATATGCCTCACAGGACTCCAGATATCCTCCTGCAAGATTGGCAACTATTTTTTTACCTTCACAATATCTGGCTATCAGCTTTCCGCTTTCTTCAATTTCGTCTGCGGACCAGGAACCAGTGGTACTTACATCATAAGATTGGATTGGAAAGGTATTTTCAAGCTCTCTTGGACAGATTCCAAAAGGGGAAGTCACTATAAGTTCCTGAAATGACCTTGTCAGTTTTCTAAACTTCTGATGTGATTTGGAATTGGAATATGGTTTTTTCATACTGCATGGCAGCAAAACAACGGTATCTCCGAGGGGTTTCATCATTTCCATTCTCTGTCTCCACCTAACCGCTTCCGGACGATATAGGGACTCTTCACTTGAACATATTACCTTCATATTACTCCTCAAAAGCTTTAATTAATTCATCATCAAGTTTTTTTAATCTTTCAATGTTGTCATCACTGTCTTCAATGGTTCGCTGCCATTTTTCAATTACAAAGTCAATGTCAACTTCTCGAGTTCCGCTAACCAGATTGTCCGCATGAGCCACAATCTTTTCTTCTAAAGTCTCGGGGATATATGATTTTTCGGGAAGTCCAAGTTCGACCGCTTCCTCGGCAGTGATTCCGGCGCCGATATGCCTTTCGATAATGTTTAGCACATCAGCGGAATATCCGTATTTCTTTGCTATTTCCACTCCTTCAACAGCGTGGGTGATGCCATGGGTTTTTGACCTTCCGATATCATGGAGCAATGCGCCTTTGCGTATTAGCTCTTCATCCACGTCATCAAAATTAGCGGCTATTTTCATAGCCTTTCTATAAACTGCTTCACAATGTTCAATGACATTCTTTGGCGTATTTTCCTTTTCAAGTAATTCAATTTCCATTTTATCTATTTTTTTCACTAAAGGATTTAAAATTACTTTCAACCATTTTAATGTCTTCTTTGAGTTGTTTTATGTTGGCAGCATTATCCTGGAATTCCAATTCTTCACCGCATACAGGGCATAGGAATTCATAATCTGAGGAATCATCAAAATCAAGTCTTACATGGCCCTGAGGGCATAGGAAAAACATGTTGTTTTCCTCACGTTCCAATTCATCATTCAACATTTTCAAATAATTTTCGGAATCTTTTATGATGCGGTTGATAACTTCTTCTTTTTCAAATTTCCAAGAATAAGTAAACCATTGTGTTTCGGGGTCTTTACTCCTTTTATAACTGGCCAATCCCATATCGTAAAGTCTATAAAGGATTTTTCTAACGATATTCAGTTTGATTCCTGTTTTATTGGCAATTTCCTCGTCGGTTTCAATACCGTCGATTAATGCTTGAACAATAGGTAAATTGCTTTCATCTTCAACAACATTGGTTAATAAGGTCTTTACTAATGGATCGTCTATCATTTGATTTCCCCTAACACATTTTTAAAAAGTAAAATATAAAATTGATATTAGTTATATTTCTCTTATTATAAATAATTTAGTAATTCTCCAAAATTTCAAGTAGGTTTTGGCAGATGTAATCCACTTCTTCATCGGTTAGTGTGGAATAAATCGGCAGACTTATCTCATTTTCAAAAAGACTGTATGCATTAGGATAGTCTTTGATGTCGAATCCCAAATTCTTATATGCGGTTAATAGGGGAAGCGGTTTGTAGTGGACATTTGTGCTTATTCCGCGTTCTTCCATTTCAATGATAATTTTATTTCTCTCTTCTAAAGTGATATCCTTAAGTCGTGTCAGGTACAGGTGGCCGGATGAGGTATGCTTTTCTCCGGTATGTCTTGGCACAATTACTCTTGTGTCCCTAAATGCCTCTTCATACCTTTTAACAATTTCGTGCCTTCTTTTTAACATTGATTCATATCTTTTCAGTTGTCCAAGACCAATTCCTGCCTGGATGTCGGTCATGTTGCATTTGTATGCTGGAATCAGAATGTCATATTCCCATGACCCTTTTTGGGTTTTTTCCAGTGCATCTTTGGTCTGGCCGTGAAGTGAATAAATCTGATAATCCTTATAAAGTTTCTCGCTGTCAATGCCCTCATGTGCCTTCCAGCTGACCGCTCCTCCTTCGGCTGTGGTGAGGTTTTTGACGGCATGGAATGAAAAGCAAGTAAAATCGGCAAGAGTTCCTGCCTTTTTACCATTTTGAATGGCTCCAAAACCATGGGCTGAGTCTGCTACAACAATGATTCGATTAAATGCTTCTTGCAAATCATTTGAAGGGACAAACAAATCCTTTTTAGCTTCAATCACTTCAAAGATTTTATCATAATCGCATAATATTCCTGCAATGTCGACTGGAATTATGGCCTTTGTTTTTTCGGTTATTGCATCGGCCATCTTTTCATAGTCCATCTCTTCCCTGTCGATTTGGCTGTCCACCATTACAGGTGTTGCTCCCACGTGACATATTACGCTGCAGGAAGCGGTATATGTATATGCGGGCACAATCACTTCATCGCCTTTTCCGATTCCCAATACTCGTAAAGTCATCTCCAAAGCGGTTGTTGCCGCACTTAGACAAACTGTCTTGTCGCAGTTGCAATATTCGGTTATTTGCCGTTCGAATTCCTTTGTTTTTGGTCCGGTTGTAATCCATCCGGATTTCAATGCGGCTATTACTTCTTCGATTTCTACTTCGCTTATGTCAGGGGGTGAAAATGCTATATTCATTGTACGTCTCCATTAACTTCTTGTGGTTCCTTATAAGTTGGAACACATTTTTTCATGGTTTGCTTTATCTCCTCTTTGGATGTGCTTTCATCATCGATGATTTTCCTAAACATGTCAAGTTTATTTTCAATGTCGTCCATTGTAAAGTCCATTGATTCTGTGATGAATATCTTTTCATGCTTGGTTTCCTGCAGGTTTTCTTCATTCATCAGCAGTTCTTCATAAAGCTTTTCTCCAGGTCTCATTCCTGTAATTTCAATGTCCATATCCTCTCCAAGGGTGTAGCCTGACAGTTCAATAAGGCTTTTTGCCAGGTCATAAATTTTAACAGGCTCTCCCATATCCAAAACGAAGATTTCTCCGCCTTCAGCATAGGTTATGGCCTGCAGCACTAATGCCACCGCTTCAGGAATGGTCATGAAAAACCTTGTAATTTCTTTATGTGTCACGGTAAGCGGACCTCCATTTGCCAACTGTTTTTTAAACAGGGGCACGACAGAGCCATTACTTCCAAGCACATTTCCAAAACGCACTGCAACGTATTCTGTGTCGCTTGATTTGTCTTTTGCCTGAATGATCATTTCACAAAGTCTTTTGGTGGCTCCCATGATGTTGGTCGGGTTGACCGCCTTGTCTGTTGAAATCAGTATGAATCGCTTGACATTGTATTTGTCTGAGCAGTTTACAAGATTGTATGTTCCAAATACATTGTTCTTAATCGCTTCAGTTGGATTGTTCTCCATTAGGGGAACATGCTTGTGTGCAGCTGCATGAAAGACAATTTCTGGAGTGTATTTTTCAAATATTGAATCCAGCCTTTCTTTTTCACGAATGTTTGCAACTATTGCGCGTATGTCATCATTCGGATGATTTGTTTTCAGTTCAAGCTCAATGTCATATAGGCTGTTTTCGTAATTGTCCAGTAAAAGCATTTGTTTTGGATTGTGCAGCATTATCTGGCGGCAAAGCTCTGATCCGATTGATCCTCCAGCACCGGTTACCAGAACAACATGGTTTTGAATCAGGCTTTTGATGTTGTGGTTGTCAAGCTTGATCGGGTCTCTTCCAAGCAGGTCTTCAATTCCCACATCCCTTAGGCTGTGATAGAGGTTTTCTTCGGTAATCAGTTCTGTCAGGCTTGGAAGAATTTTTACCTTTGCCCTGGTTTTGCTGCAGATTTCAAGTATTTCCTTTTTGTTTTTGTTGTCAATGTTTACTATTGAAAAGAAGATTTCATCAACATCGTTAGCTTCACAAATCTTGACAATATCGTTTCTTGCACCAATAATCCTGACTCCGGCCACGGAATATCCGATACGTTTCTTGTTGTCGTCAATGATTCCGATTATTTCGTACTGGCCTTTGAGTGTGGAATTGATGGTCTTTATTATGTCGTTTGCTGAATATCCTCCACCTATAATCAGGAGTTTTTTCTTTTGTTCGCTCGGATTTTTAATTCCTCTGCTTGCGGCATCGGATAGGAGAACATATTTGATAATCAAACGGTAGGCAACCATGATTATTCCAATTACCAAACCGATAATCAAGTTCAGCTTGATTGAAGGATTTACCATTTTTAAGAACAGGTCCTCTATCAGCGAGACTATAAGTGAAGAGATTAGTGACAGGATAATGTATAACAGGTAATCCTGATTATTCTCATAACGGATAATGTTTGTATATCTTTTTGCCAGTCTGAATATGATTTGAAAAACAATTATGGCCAGAACAATGCTTATTAGGATTTCATTCCTTGTTATTGCACTTGTAGGCTGCATTAGAAATGAATCAGTAATCAGCACTGACACGAGATAATACCCGAAAATGATTGAAATGCAGTCCATCAGGGGCAACAGGTAGTTTCTATATTTTGCAATAGCGTCCACGTTCACAAAAATCATTCCGTTATTTTATAATAATATGTAATTTGTTATATAAAAAGTGAAATATAAAACTTTCTTTCAATGATTTGACCTAAAAGCATTGATTTTAATTCATTTGATTTTTCTGATGATTACAGCAGGTGTATGAGTGATTGAATCAAGGTCTTCTATTGTCACTTCATCAATTTCAGAACCCAGAACCTCTTTGACGCTATGGATGGTTTTCATTTCTGTTGAAAGTGATTTCTGATAGTCTTCAGCAATATTGGCTATCTTCAGTGCAGTTTCAACATCCATTTTTTCACTACATCCTAATGGTGTCGATCCCATATTTTCAGACAGCTGTCCTTTCACATAACCGTAGAATCCGTTGTCGGCATCAATGCCTTCAATCGCTATCGGAAGGCCTGTGAAGTACTTTCCGTTTTTCATGTAGGTTGCATCCGTGTCAATAATCATCACGCATATGTCTTTTGAAATTTCATCTTTGATTTCACATGCGACCCTTTCGGGGTTTTCCGGAAGAAGTGAAACAAAAGTTCCCGGAGCATTGCTCAAGTCAATTCCCGCTTCGGAAGCAGGTTTTAGCGCATGCTTTAGGCCATACAATTGGAGAACCACTTCCTTGTGTGCTTCAGTTTCTTTTGGAAGCTTTCTCAGGTTTTTGATGGTTCTTTTTTTGATTTTCAAAAGGGGCCCTAAAACATAGCCCCACAGGTACTTGCTCCAGACTGTTGTCAGGAATTTTGCAGTTAGGGAAGGCCTGTATTTTGACTCATCAACCAGTCGGTTTTGTGAAACTGAAATTGGAGTTTCTGCAATGACCAGATAATCATTGTCATTCATCAATTCCCTTGCAGGTTCGATTATACAATCCAGACTATCATTTGGTTTGATATATCCGGTTTCGATAGGTATTACAAGATAATCCCCATTCTTCACATGTTTGATATTTTCAAGTTCTGAGTCAATCATAAAAATCTTTATTAAAAATTATATTAATATAAAGTAATAGAGTTTTAAATAATTATCTATTGGGATGAAAATATGGAAAGAAAGTTCATAACATATTTTGAAAAGCAAGGAAATGATTATACAAATGAATTAATTAAGGCTGTTAGTGACAAATTGGAATCTTCTAAAAACATTAAAAGAGTACTGATCGCTTCAGCAACCGGTGCATCAGCATTGAAATTATATGAGGCCGTTGATGATGATATTGAAATAATCAACGTTACTCATCACATGGGATTCAGCGGTGAAAACCAGCCCGACATTTCTGATGAAATGGTTGAGGAGCTCGAAAATGTTGGAATAAAAACTTATTTCGGGGCTCATGCATTCAGCGGTGCTGCAAGAGGCGTAACTAACAAATACGGAGGATTCTCTCCTTTGGATGTTGTGGCCGATACCTTGAGGATGTTTTCACATGGTATTAAGGTTGCAGCTGAAATCTCCATAATGGCGGCCGATGCGGGATTAATTCCTGTTGGTGAAGACATAATTGCCATTGGAGGTAGAGGACACGGCGTTGATAGTGCAGTTATTTTAACTCCGGTCAATGCAAAGGATCTATTCAATTTAAAGTTTCATGAAATTATTGCAATGCCGAAAGATTAAAATATTTTTTTAATTTCATCGGTAATTTTTCATATTTATATAGTAATTAGTTGCATTTAAATATGAGTTATCATAGATATATATAACAATAATTTTAATTAGCAGAGTATGTGGGGTTAAGTTGTGAAATTTATAGATGATGCAATCAAAGAATCTGAACAAAGAATGGAAGAACAAGCGCCAGATAAAATCTCCTCTGATATTGATGATGAACTTATCGACATTATGAAAGGCGTTAAAACTAATATATTTGTTGTTGGAGCTGGAGGAGCAGGAAACAACACCATTTCAAGATTAAATGAAATGGGTATTGAAGGAGCTACAACAATTGCAGTAAATACTGATGCTCAAGATTTATTTTACAGTCAATCTGGTAAAAAAATCCTTTTAGGCAGACAAACTTCAAAAGGATTGGGTGCTGGTGGAGAACCTTCTGTCGGTGAAGAATGTGCTGAAGAAAGTGAAGATGAAATTAGAGATGCATTAGATGGCGCAGATATGGTTTTCGTTACTTGCGGTCTTGGTGGAGGAACCGGAACAGGTTCAGCACCGATAATTGCTAAAATCGCTAAAAAATTAGGTGCATTAACTGTTGCTGTTGCTACTATGCCGTTTTCTGCAGAAGGTATTAAAAGAAGAGAAAATGCTGAATTAGGCTTAGAAAAACTCCAAGAAGCTGCTGATACTGTTATTATTATCCCTAATGATAAATTATTAGAAGTCGCACCAAATTTACCTTTAAACAAAGCATTCATGGTGTCTGATGAGATTTTAGGAAGAGCTGTTAAAGGAATTACAGAATTGATTACCAAGAAAGGTCTTGTAAGTTTAGACTTCGCAGACATTAGAAGTATCATGAGCGGCTCTGGAATGGCCATGATTGGTATGGGCGAATCTGAATCTGGAGACAGAGCTTTGGAATCTGTACATGAAGCATTAAGCAGCCCATTATTAGACATTGATATTTCAAATGCTACAGGTGCTTTAGTTAACATATCAGGTAGTTCTGATTTAACATTACATGAAGCTGAAAAAATCGTCCAGGTTGTTGCTGACAAATTGGATCCTGAAGCCAATATTATTTGGGGTACTCAAATCGATGAAAGTCTCCAAAATGTTGTCAGAACCACTGTGGTTGTTTCAGGAATTGAATCCAATCACGGTTCAATTGATGAACCTGATATTGAGGATATTGATGAAGCTCAGGAATCTAGTTCAGCTAGTGACCAGTTAGATGATTTTATTGATGGAATTTTCTAATTCTATCTAATTTTATTTTTTTATAAAATGCAAAGCTTTATTAATGTTTAAGATTATAAATTATTTTATTACCATTATTTTATTATCATAAATTTTATTTCGGGTATTCAAATGGATTTTAAAGAAAGTTTTAATAAGTTTATAAAAGATGCAAAAAGAGTATTAAAAGTATCAAGAAAGCCTGATTGGCCTGAATACAAGGATTTGGCTAAAATTTCAGCTATTGGAGTAGTTGTTATTGGCGGTATTGGTTACATTATCGTCTGTTTAGGTTCCTTAATAGGTATCTAAAACTTCTCTCTTATTTTTTTGATCTTTTAAATTTTTTTTATTGCATACTTTTTTGTCAATAATATTAGTTTTTTGAAAACTTTTAAATACTATAATTTATCATAAATATTATTATTATAAAAATCTTATTTTTTTCAGAAATTTTTCTCTGAAAATAAGTGCTTTATAATATTTTTAACTTAATGTATGATTTTATTAACAAGTAAAAATTTAAAAAATAGGTGAATTTTTCATGGAAGATACTAACAGTTCCATATATGCTCTAAAGACCTCTGCGGGTCAAGAAAGAAATGTTGCAAGACTTCTAGCACGTAAGGCTAGAACCATTGACGGTGTAGGCATTTCTGCAATTCTTGTTCCGGAATCTTTAAAAGGATATATTTTGGTTGAATCTTCAACAAAAATCGATCTAAGGAACCCTGACTTAAAAGTACAACATTTAAGAGGGGTTGTAGAAGGTAGTGTCGGCATTACCTTTGAAGAAGTAAAAAGATTCTTAAAGCCAGAACCTATTATTTCCTCTATACAAAAAGGAAGTATTGTCGAACTTATTTCTGGTCCATTTAAAGGTGAAAGAGCAAAAGTGGTTCGTATTGATGAATCACGTGAAGAAGTCGTTCTTGAGTTAATAGAAGCGGCAGTACCTATTCCGGTTACTGTTAAAGCTGATCAAATTAGAATAATTCAAAAGGAGGCTGACTGATGGCTAAAGATACAGTCGAAGTTCTTATCGAAGGTGGAACCGCTACTCCAGGGCCACCATTAGGACCTGCTTTAGGACCTCTCGGTATTAACATGATGCAAGTGGTAGAAGAAATCAACAAAAAAAGTGCTGACTTTGCAGGAATGAAAGTCCCTGTAATCATCAGCGTTGATAGAGATACTAAAGAATTTGAAATTGAAATTGGTACTCCTCCAACTACTGCACTTATCATGGAAGAATTAGGCATCGAAAAAGCTTCTCATGAGCCAGGTTTAGACATCGTCAATGATGTCCCTATCGAAACCGCTTTAAAAATCGCTAGAATGAAATTCGATTCATTACTTGCTAACGATTACAAAGCAGGTGTTAAAGAAGTTATGGGAACCTGTGTAAGTATGGGATTATCTGTTGATGGTAAAGACCCAAGAGAAGCACAAAAAGATGTTGATGCTGGAGTATACGACGATATTTTATTATCTGAATAAATATTGTCATTTAAAATTTAAATTAAGTTAATAAATACAGTGTATATGATGTTATAAGTCAATTATAATTGATATACTGTTTTTAATTCATGCAATCGTTTAAGAATTTTTTTCTTGTAATCGATTCTCATGAAACCAAATTACCAATGAACATAATGTTCATGGGGGATGAATATGACACAAGATGTAGTAAACGCGGTGAAGGAGGCAAAAGAACAATCAAAGCCGAGAAACTTCACTGAGTCCGTAGATATTATTGTTAATATCCGTGACTTAGATGTCAAAAAGCCAGAAAATAGGTTTAATGAGGAAGTTACTCTTCCTAACGGCCGTGGCAAAGATGTAAGTATCGGAGTCATAGCTGACGGGGAACTCATTGTTCAGGCTAAAGATGCTGGTCTTGATGTTGTAATCAACAAAGCGGATTTAGAAGAGTTTGGAAAAGACAGAAAAGCTGCCAAAAAAATGGCTAACTCTGTAGATTTCCTTATTGCTCAAGCAGATATGATGCCATTGGTAGGTAGATTCCTAGGTCCAGTTCTTGGTCCTCGTGGAAAAATGCCAAAACCAGTGCCTGCAAGTATCAAATTAGATCCTCTTTTAGAAAGATTACAAAATACTGTCAAAGTTGGCGTAAAACAACAAGCAAGTATTCAGGTTGTTGTTGGAAGCCAGGACATGTCAGACGAGGATATAGCTGAAAATGTGGAAACTGTTCTTACAGTCTTGGACCGCAATTTAGAAAAAGGAAGAAGTCAAATAAAGTCCATGTTTATTAAAACAACTATGGGACCAGTAGTGAGGGTGATCTAATGGCTCATGTTGCTGAATGGAAAAAGGAAGAAGTTATAGAGCTAAAAGGTATCATTGACAAATACGACGTTATCGGTATTGTCGATTTAATGAACATTCCTGCAAAACAGCTCCAGGAAATGAGGAAAGCTCTCCTCGGCAAAGCTGTTATCAGAATGTCCAAGAAAAACCTTATTGATTTAGCTTTTGAAGATTGCAATGCTGATAAAACCAACATTGTTGATTTATCTGAACATATGGATGGTCAAGTTGCACTTATCGCAACCGAAATGAATCCTTTCAAATTGTACAAAATATTGGAAGACAGCAAAACTTCTGCTCCTGCTAAACCAGGAACTATTGCAACTGATGATATTATTGTACCTGAAGGGGACACCGGATTTGAACCAGGTCCATTTTTAGGTGAATTGCAACAAGTAGGAATTCCTGCAAAAATCGACAAAGGAAAAATATGCGTTCAAAAAGAAACTGTTGTAGTCGCAGCTGGTGAAGAAGTATCCAAACAAGTTGCAGCAACTTTATCAAGAATGGATATTAATCCGATGGAAGTAGGAATTGATTTAAAAGCAGTATATGAAGAAGGATCTGTTTATACTTCTGATTTACTCGCAATCGATGAAGAACAAACATTAGCTGACGTTCAAAATGCATTCAGAAATGCATTCAACTTATCTGTTAACGCAGCAATACCTACTGATGAAACTATTTCCACAATTATTACTCTTGCATACACCAGAGCTATTAACTTAGGTGTACAAGCAGCAATAATGACCTCAGAAACTTCAGAACCAATTATCGGTTTAGCACAAGCTAAAATGTTAGCATTAGCATCCGAAGTTGCAGACGCACCTGGTGCTATTGACGACGAATTAGCTGACAAACTTTCCAACGTTGCTGTAGCAGCTGCTCCAGCAGTGGAAGAAGTCGTTGAAGAAGAAGAGGAAGAAGAAGAGGAAGAAGAAGAAAGTAGTGAAGAAGAAGCAGCAGCTGGGTTAGGAGCTCTGTTCGGTTAAAATTATAATAATTTTATTATTTAATAAAAACTAACACTTTAAAAAAACTAATGGTGATAACATGGAATATATATATGCGGCAATGATTTTGCACAGTGCAGAAAAAGATATTAACGAAGAAAATGTTAAAAGTATTATCGAAGCAGCAGGAATTGATGCTGACGATGCTAGAATCAAAGCATTAATTGCAGCTTTAGAAGATGTTGACATCGACGAAGCTATGGAAACTACTGCTATGGCAGCAGCAGCACCTGCAGCTGCACCTGCAGCAGCAGCTGACGCAGCTGAAGAAGAAGAGGAAGAAGAAGAGGAAGAAGAAGAAGCTTCTGAAGAAGAAGCAGCAGCTGGATTAGGTGCTCTCTTCGGATAGATTTTTTAAATCTATCACCTATTCTTTTTTTTATTTTTTCTTTTTAATTGAATATTTTTGTTATTTTTGAATTTTGTTTAGTAATTTCTTTAATCTAACATTTCATTCTAGTTTTAGGTTAATTATTATCGAATTGACTATTTTTTCTATTATATTATGTTTTTCTCGTGTTTTTAAGGGTTTGTTGATGCATTTAATTCTTTCGTCAGATTCTGTAATGTAAAGTAAATAGATGTTAGATTCGTAAATTGTTGTATTAAAAATATTTATAGTTTATGTAATCATAGTTTATAATAGAGTTTAATTAGTTGAATTTTTTGGTGGGTCATATGGGGAAAAATAATAAAAATTCAAATGAATCTGCATATAGTTCGGAATTAGAAAAATACCTTGATGGACAAGATAATGATTCATCAGATGATTTGAATTTTGATGAGGAGTCTAGTTTTCAAACTTCTAATATTGGAGGTTCCAGATTAGATGAATATGTTGGTATCGATGATGATGAAGAAGAGTATGGGGAGATTAAATATTGTTCTATCTGTGGTAAAGAATTAAAAAAGTTCAATTATGGCGATAAATGTGATGATTGTGTTAAAAAATGCGAATTGGTCACTGAGATTAATGAATTGTTGGATTACATATCTCCCTCTGAAGAATTAAAAAGGGATGTCTTATTGGATGCTGGTTTTGATGAACTAAAATTAAACATTACAGTTTCAAATTTGTTGGATGAAAATTTAATTGTTTTAGGTTCAAAGGGCATTTTTTTAACCGATGTTAAAACATTAAATAGGTTTTTTAGGGTATATGGTTCTAGTACTGATATTCTTGATGAATCTATTTATAAAAATTTAATGTTTTCAGAGGATTTTGTAGATATTAGTCAATATTCTGATTTGGTCCAGATAATGTTCAACCCAAGAAATAATAAATGGGAAGTTAATTTGTTTAGGGATGGTAGGGCAGTTGTTAAAAAGTTTTTTGCTGGTCTCATAGATGCTAATAATTATGCTACACGTTATTTAAAGGAAATGGGCGAACTTAATAATCTTCATGATAAGAAACCAGTTGAACAACAACAAGTAAAATATAAACGATCAAAGCATAAATTTGTTATTTTCAGTCCAAAACGTAACCAATGGTTTGTGAAGGTAAAAGGTCATGTGGGGTCTAAAATTGTTGGTTTCTATGATACTGAAGAGGAAGCAGTTATTGCTCGTGATGAGTATATCCGGAAAAAAAGAGAAAATCAAGCTAAACTCCGACGTAAATTTGTTAAAAAGGAATCTGATGCGATTATTTCATTTAATGAAAGAGCCAATCAATGGGTTGTTAAAGTAAAGAAAAAAAGAGGATTTAAAAAATTGGGATATTATGATACTGAAGAGGAAGCAATAGCTGCTAAAAATGAGTATTATGGAATTGGTATTGAAATGGAACTGGATAATGTCCCTATGTTTAATGAAGGAGATAAGGTTCAAGTAACCTCTGGTCCATTTGAATTTAATTTTGGAATTGTCACAGGATTTAATGAGGAAAGAGATTCATTTATTGTAAAACTTGAAAATCCAGACGTTTCTCTTCCAATTTTTATTAAATCAGACAACTTAAGGTTAATCTAACTACTTTTTCTTTTATTTTTTTAAATTTTAAAAACTATTATATATACTTAACCACATATTATACATTAGTGTCAATATTATGTGCTGATATCAATTTTTCTATTTGAAAGCAATTTTTTATATTGGTACAATATTGTGGGGTTGGTTTGTTGTTAAAAAATGCGGACATCAAGTTTAAATATGATTCTGATAAGGATAATCTAGTTGAGGAGTTCTATATTCCTGTTTTATCAAATTCTATTGAATATTATAGAATGTCAGGATATTTTTCATCTTCTTCATTAGCAATTTCTGCACGAGGGATTGCGGATTTTATTATTAATGGTGGAAAGATGAAATTATTATGCAATGCACAGTTAACCAAGGAAGATTATGAAATTATTGAAGAAACCAATCAAAATTCTGTAGATTACATTCAACGATTGTTTATAGATGATTTGCATAGCATTGAGGATGAATTTATTAAAGATCATGTCAAAGCGTTGGGATGGATGTTGGCTAATGGGTTTTTGGAGATAAAAATTGCCATACCTAAAGATAAAAAAGGCATATTCCATTCTAAAGTGGGAATTTTAAAAGATAATGAAAATAATCGGATTTCATTCAGTGGATCAGATAATGAAACTGCTGCAGGTTGGTTATACAATATTGAAGAATTTAAAGTTTTTAGATCATGGGATTCTGGTGAAGAGAAATATGTTGAATCTGATTTAAACACTTTTAATGATTATTGGAATGGAATTACTGAAAGAACAGACATTATTGATTTGCCTTCTGCTGTTAAAGACGAACTAATTGAATTTGCACCAATATCTAGAAAAGAGTTGGTGGTAATATCTAGAAAAACTAGAAAGCCAATAAACTTAAGGGAGTATCAGGAAGATGCTATTGACTCTTGGTTTGCTCATGATTGCAGAGGATTATTTGAAATGGCGACTGGTACCGGCAAGACAATTACTTCATTATCTGCTTTTAAACAATTGTCCAGTACTAAGGATAAGTTA
>NZ_JBGVFE010000015.1:0-2750 GCF_045120835.1 Methanobrevibacter sp. | reverse complement strand
TCAGTTATAAAGGCCATTATTATTCAAGAAGTGGGGCGCTAATCAAGAGTTGAAAGGTGCTGCACTTGATAGATATATGATGAGGACTCTGGGAAAGACTTGGGATGGTGTGCCTGTTCCATATCTCTATGCTTAAGATCTCGATAATGCTACTTTTGACTTATTCCGTAAATATGCTAAACGTAGCGGCCGAATGACTGATGCTGATCTTCAAGATGATAACAAGGGACTCCTTGATAAGTTACGCTTATTTGAAGGACCTTATCTGAAGAGGGCAGCAGCTCTGACATTTCATCCGGATCCGGAGAAGTTTGTGACTGGTGCATTTGTGAAAATCGGTTATTTCCGTGGAACCGTTGATTTGATTTATCAGGATGAAGTTCATGGCAATTTGTTTCATCAAGTAAAGCAAACCCTTGAATTTCTTACTACGAAATATCTCCGAGCTTTAATCAGTTACGAGGGCATTCAGAGAGTCGAAAGTCTTCCTATGCCACGAGAAGCTCTTAGAGAAGCCCTTTTGAATAGTGTGGTTCATAAATCATACGAATCTAATAGTGCTATTCAGATTGCTGTCTTCGATGACAGATTGGAAATTTACAATTCTGCAGTTCTTCCGGAAGACTGGACGATAGAGGATTTTTTGACATCTCATCGTAGCCGTCCATATAATCCAGATGTTGCTAATGTGTTTTTCCGTGCCGGCGAGATAGAATCTTGGGGACGTGGCATTCAACGTATAATTGAGTCTTGTCAGGATGAAGGATGTCCAGCTCCAACATTTGAATATAGGGCCGGTGGTATTTGGACTACTTTCCATTTTGGGGAGGAATATATGAAAGGTGTTGGATTGCATTCAGGCAGTGATGTCGTAGAAAATGTCGTAGAAAATGTCGTAGAAAATGTCGTTAAACGATCAGACAAAATAATAGATCTGTTAAAATACGATAGTACATTAGGTGCCAGCCAAATAGCAAAACAATTTGGGGTTACCTCCCGTACAATTCAAAGAGATCTAGAAAAGCTGTCGAAAGAAGGCCGCATTAAACGTGTCGGACCGGATAAAGGTGGTTATTGGGAAGTGTTGGATAAATAGAGTAAACTCAATCTGGCAAAATATTTGGAAGTGCATCCATCTGATGTTAAACGTGGTCTTGTGAATGGACTTGGCTACGATTTGACACATCCTTGTATTTTATGTGGAGGAAGATATTGAAGGGTAAATAATAATCAATAATAAGAATGGATGCAGTTAAAGAATTGGATTCGCTGATCGAGATGATGAGGGATCTGTTGGAAATGCCGGGAAATCCAGGGTATAAAACTCCGGAGTATCGTGAGTTTCATGAAAAGTTAACGCATTTTATTTTTCGGAATCATTTGGATGAGACCGAGGAGTGGAATGTTATACATCAGAATCTGATATACAAGTCCACTCAATATATGGTAACCAAGGAAGCTGATACAATATTGCTTTGTCTTGAAAGTCTCAAATGTGTTTTGTTGAAAAAGACATACGAACCATTCTGGCAATACATTCATCCATATATCTATTCGGTATCTAAAGACCGGTTCAATAATGAACTTTATGCAGACTCGATTGAGGCAGCCTTTAAAGAACTTAATGTAAGGGTTAAAAGATTAGTAAAAAAGCATAAAGATGTTGAGTATGATGGAGCAGATTTGATGAGGAAATGTTTTTCTGAGAACAGCCCTGTTCTGACAATAACAGATATGGATACAGAGAGCGGACGTAATGTCCAAAAGGGCTATATGGAGATGTTTGCCGGAGCGATGATTGGCATCAGAAATCCCAAAGCTCATTCGAATCAGCGGATCACTAGGGAAGATGCTGTAAGAAAGCTTCATTTTGCAAGTCTTTTAATGTATAAGGTAGATCAAGCAATTTATAATACCGGTATTATTGAATAAAACAATATAATTATGTCCAACGAGAGAACAGGAGTAGATAGGGTGCTGGATTGGATCGTGCCGATCAGGGATCAGTCGCAAAAGTATGTGTTTCTATAAATAAGTGATACCTTTGTGCAGATATATAAACACAAAGGTTATGACAGACGAACAGAAAATACTTTTAGCATTAGTCAAGTTGATGTTTCCACGTGAGATGTTGGATTATTTTGAAGTTGTAGGTTTTGAACTTCATGAAGATAGTATCAGTGTTCGTCTGGATGAACGCGATCGTATTCTTAAGAAGAAATCTGGTCACACATATGTAAAGAATGGCTTTCTTCCGGAAAGTCGCATCACCGATTTTCCTATCCGTGACAAGCGTGCGACGCTGATTGTCAGGCGTAGACGCTGGAAGGATGATAAGACTGGCGAGATAGTGAGCAACGACTACGAACTTGTTGCAAAAGGCACACGGCACTCGAAGGAGTTTGCCGCTTTTTTAAAAGGAGTTCTTGGATCAATACCCGATAGCGGCTTCTTCGCTTGAGAAATACTATCACATAAACGGCAAGCAGTTCGAACGTCAATACAAAGACCATCTGAGCGGTTATCGTGAATGGGAGACTCATGAGGGTGCCCATGCTGAACGGTATCTTATATTCCCGGCGAACATAGGTCCTCGTTTAAGCATTGATGAGACAAGTCTCAGTGATGGTGAATTATACACTATAGTCACTAACAAGGATGCACATGGTGGCAAGGGTGCGATAGTCGCAATCATCGCTGGCACAAAGGCTTGGGACATTGCTGAGATACTCTGGCTTATACCATTGGAA
>NZ_JBGVFE010000014.1:0-2998 GCF_045120835.1 Methanobrevibacter sp. | reverse complement strand
TCTGTGGATTGATGTGGTCTATTACGGCCTGATTTTCATCAAGATGTTGAGGCAGAATATCCAATATCTCTTTTAGAACTTCCTTTTTATTTTTCCGTGGTGTGTGAATGATCACTTTTGAGTTTAGTTCATCTGCAATGTTCAATTGTCTTTTGAAAATATCTATTTCCTCATCGGTTAAATCTTCAAGGCCTATTTCGCCGATAGCTACAATTTGTCCGGTTTCGCTCCATTGATATAGGTTTTCAAAGATTTTGTCCGGATTGACATTTGAATTGGTTGGATGGATTCCCAAAGCGACTTTTAACTCAAGACCATATTCCAAAGCCCTTTTTGTGTCAAATTCAAGTATTCTGTTTAGGTGGTTTAAAAGCACGAGTTCATGAGGTATTCTATAAGGATAATAGCTGCAGGTTATTGCAGTATCAATTCCCGCCAGAAACATCTTCCTAAAATCCTCTCCGCTTCTTGCATCAGCATGCATATGAGTATCAATCATTTTATCACAACAACAATTTTTAATTGTTCTTATTATATTTTTCATGATTTAAAAAAATATCTAAAATTCTTTTGATTATTAAAGTTTTTGTAAGTGTGCTTTATTGTTTTTGTTCACTTCAAGAGATTATATATTTTAGAGTAATAAGAAATAATCTGTGAGTAATACTAAAAGGTGATTGCCGTGAATGAAAATACAAAATATCTAGAAAACTACGATTTCGTATCTGAAGACGTAAAATATATAGCAAATTCTGTTATAAGATTAAAAATACTTGCAGCATTATTTGAAAAGCCTCAAAACATGAAAGAACTATCGACCAATACTAAATTGGGATATAGTTCAATATCAAGCATTATTCATGGACTGGAAGTGGAAGATTTTGTTTTCCGTGAGTCAAATAAATATTACTTGGTCAATTCACTCAAGGCGCTAATGAAACATATTTTGGAAGTAAAGGAAGTTGTAAACCTATTGAATAGAGTTTTCAACATTGTTGATGGGCATGTTGTTGACATGATTCCTGAAGAATCAGTAAATGAATTGCATTTGCTTGAAAATGTGGAACTATTGGAATCAGGAGGCATTGATGCTTATAGGATTCACGATTTTATTGAAGATGCTCTTTCCGGTGCAGAAAGAGTACGCTGCATACTGCCTTTTTATCAGTTAAACATCAACAAAAAATTAAACGATCTGGTTAGGAATGGAAAGGTGGTTGAAGTAATGGTTTCTGATGAGGTTTTTGAAATCTATGAAGAAAAATCCGAAAGCAAATATCTGTATTCATTTAAACAAAAGAACAATTTCTTTTTGATTGTCAGTGATGAGGTAATGATTTTTGGTTTGTTTAAGGAAAATGGGTATTTCGACCAGAACCGGTTGCTGACTTCAAAAAATCAGCAATGTGTTTTTTGGGCCAATGGTCTTTTCAGGAACTTTAAAAAGAAAAATAAATGAGTTTAAACTCATTTATAGTAATTTTCCAAATATTCGGTTAAATCTTTAATAGGGATTCTTTCCTGAGCTTCTGTGTCTCTGTCCCTTACAGTGACCTGATTGTCCTCCAGGGTATCAAAGTCAACAGTTACGGCAAGAGGAATTCCTATTTCATCAGCTCGAGCATATCTTCTGCCGATGGTTCCTCCGGCATCATATTCAACAGTAAAACCTGCCATTCTTAATGTTTCGGTTAACTCTTGAGCTATTTCACGTGGACCTTCCTTGTTTACAAGTGGGAATATTCCAATTTGTACTGGAGCAACGGATTTATCGAATTTGAAGTAATCTTTACCTTCAGTTTCAGCAAATGAATGCAATAAAACAGAATAGGTAATACGGTCAATACCGAATGAAGGTTCAATTACATGGGGAACTATTTTTTCTCCGGTTATTTCCTCTTCAACATCTTCAAAGATAAGCAGGTCTTCGCTGACTTCGTAAACCTTGTCCAATTCAACAGTAAACTTGCCGTCCTTTTCAATTGCATCTTTGATTTCTTCAACACTGGCATCTTCGATAGCCTGTTTTACTTTAGGAGAATCTCCTTTAAATATTGGTCCGAATTTAGACAGATTAGGTTTTACAACGGTTTTTTGAACCTTTTTAGGTTCATCATATTCTATGAACACGTTCAACTCTTCGTTACTGAATTTGTTGTGTGAAGATAAGTCGTAATTTCCCCTGTCGGCAATTCCTATGATTTCAACCCATCCGTATTTGTCGGTTTTAACTTCAACGTCCCAGCAGTCAAGAGCATAGTGGGCCATTTCTCCAGCCAAGTGTTGTCTGAATCTTAAGACATCTTCAGGAATTCCGATTTCAGTTAAAAATTTGCGTGCAAGGTATAATTGGTAGATCAGCATTTCATTGGCAACGATGCCTTTCTCCAGTGCTTCGCGTGCAGTAATCTCTAGAGGCTCCAAATCGTTTTCCTGAACTTCCTGTGAATTCAGGCGAAGGACCACATCTTCAATCTGTGAAAATTTAGGGTGTGTTTTGTCTTTGGGATTCAAAAAGATTTCTGCTTCTGCCTGTGTGAATTCCCTAAGTCTGATAACTCCCTGTCTTGGTGAAATTTCATTTCTATATGCTTTTCCGAGTTGCACAACTCCGAATGGCAATTTTCCTCTGAAAAATCTTTCCAGACGTTTAAATAAAATAAATATCCCTTGTGCTGTTTCAGGCCTCATATAACCTACTTTATCCCCTTTGGCACCGATTTCGGTTTTAAACATTAGGTTGTAATTCCAGATGTTGGACAGTTTTCCACCACATTCGGGACAGGTAATGTTGTTGTCGATAACGATTTGGTCAAGCTCTTCATTTTCAAGGCTTTCCACATCTTCGCCAATTACTTCTTCGATAATGTGGTCTGCTCTGAAGACTTCTCCGCACTTTTCACATTTGCACATAGGGTCTGTGAAGTTGTCGACATGTCCTGATGCCTTAAGAACTTCCTTAGGCATTACGGTCGGTCCTTCTATTTCATAAAAGCCT
>NZ_JBGVFE010000013.1:0-51972 GCF_045120835.1 Methanobrevibacter sp. | reverse complement strand
AAAGATGCTTAAAATCGGTAAAAAAGCAGAACAGCAATCTTTCTCAAAATATGGTCTTGAATATGTAGTAGATACATATTTCCCAGCCAAATTTGAGGAAATGGAAAATCAAGCATAGTCTTGAAATTTTCCTCCTTTTTTTATTTTTATTTTTTTCCGGACAAAATCTTTATATACTATAACAATCATATACCCCCATAGGTATAGGATGTGTTATTTTGAAAGAATGTATGGACAGTGAAAATTTACACAGAAGAATCAGAAAAATCATCGGCCAGTTGAATGCAATTGACCGTATGATCGATGAAGATATTCCCTGCGAACAGATACTGATGCAGGTCAATGCCTCCAAATCCGCATTGCACAAAGTAGGACACATAATTGTTGAAGGTCACCTCGAACATTGTGTAAAACAGGCTATTGTAGATGAGGATGCAGATGAGGCTATTGGGGATCTTTCATCAATTCTTGAATACTACTCCAGACTTTAATTTTTTTTAAAATAACCTTATACCCCATAGGGTATACCTGTACTATTGGAGATGATAAAAATGAAATTCAAAAAAGATGAAACAATCAAAATTACACTTATAGCAATTTCCACAATAAGTTTAATTGTAAGCTTCTCTTTATCTCTCGATTATGTTGCATGGATTGCAGTTCTGCTATGTGGAATACCAATATTTAAAGAATGCATACAAGGTTTAGTTAAAGAATTTGATTTAAAAGCAGATGTGCTTGTAACAATAGCCATTATTGCATCAATCATGATTGGTGAAGTTTTTGCAGCAGGTGAAATTGCTACAATAATGGCAATAGGGGGATTTTTAGAAAACTATACAGTCTCAAAAACCAAAGGAAAAATCGAAAAGCTCGCAAAAATGAGCCCGCAATACGCAACAAGGATAAAAAACGGAACTGAAGAAAGAATATCTGTCGAAACTGTACAAGTCGGAGATATCCTAAAAGTACTGCCGGGTGAAAGCATTCCAACAGACGGAATAATAATTGCAGGTGAAACATCAATAAATCAAGCCACATTAACTGGAGAATCTCTGCCTGTTGATAAAAAGGCAAATGATGAAGTATACAGCGGAACAATAAATCTTTATGGGTCATTTACAATGGAAGTGACCAGACAAAGCCAGGACAGTTCACTGCAAAAGCTGATAAAACTTGTTGAGTCCTCATCTCCTGAAAACTCAAAAATAGTCAAGACAGCTGATAAATGGGCAACAATGATAGTTGTCATTGCATTTACAGCTGCACTGATAACATACCTTTTGACATTCGAAATAACAAGGTCGGTTACAATACTTGTTGTATTCTGCCCATGTGCTCTGGTGCTTGCCACCCCAACAGCGATAATGGCAACAATAGGCAATCTGACAAAAAAAGGAATTCTAGTCAAGGACGGCGCATCCATAGAAGAGCTGGCCCACATAGACGAAATCATCTTTGATAAAACTGGTACTCTCACCTACGGAACACCAAAAGTGGTTAAGGTAACCTCTGATGATGAAGATATGATGCATCTTTTAGCATCACTTGAATCAAAATCCGAACATCCCCTTGCAAAGGCCATAGTAAAGCACTACAAGGGCAAAATCTACAGTGACGTGGAGAATTTTAGAATACATCCTGGATGCGGAGTAAGTGGAAAAATAAACGGCAGCGAAATATTTGCAGGCAATAGAAAACTCCTGAAACTTAAAAACGTTAAAACAGATGACGACTCCGGAAATGGGGAAATGATAATCTATGTCCTGAAAAATTCAAAGCTGATAGGCAAAGTTTACCTTAAAGACACCATACGTGAAAACACTAAAAAAACAATATGGAACCTCAAGGGGTTGCGTGTCAGAACAACGCTGCTAACCGGAGACAATGAAAAAACCGCAAAAAACATTGCAAAAGAGGTAAAAATCAGAAACGTGAAATTCAACTGCCTGCCTGAAGACAAAACAGAATACATCAAAAAAGAACAGATTAAGAAAAACAGAGTTGCAATGATCGGTGACGGGATAAACGATGCACCATCCCTTAAAAAGGCAAATGTAGGAATAGCAATGGGCGAAATCGGAAGTGACGTTAGCGTTGAAGCGGCCGACATTGCACTTGTAAACGACAACATCGCAGATATCCCTCATCTGATTGCAGCCGCCAAAAAAACCATAAGAACAATAAACATCTCTATAGGATTCGCATTGCTTGTGAATATCATTGCAATGACCCTTGCAATTCTGGGACTCCTCAATCCCATTGAAGGGGCACTGATTCACAACATAGGATCGGTTATTGTGATAGTATACGCATACAGATTGAGCAACCTCAAAACAACAACAAAGGATTATCACAAAGTGAAAAAGTTAGGTTTGACTAAATATTTATATAATGGCATGACATAATATAATTTAACGATAATAAGGTGAATTATTATGGCTGAAAAAGAAATCAAAGTTGTGGGCATGCACTGCCCATCATGTGTAAACGCTGTTGAACTTTGCTTAAAAGACGTTGACGGAATTGACGATGCTAAAGCCGATTTAGACTCAGGAATTACTACTATTACAATGTCTGGCGACGTAAGTGATGCAGACATTAATGATGCTGTCGAAGAGGCAGGATTTAAAGTAGAATAGAATAATTCTACTTACTTTTTTATTTTTTTCTTATTTTTTTAATTTCAAGCATTAAATTTTTAAATTAAAAAATATGAATATACCATACTGCAACCATCCTATAAACCAAGTTAATATGTTGGTGATTAAATTTACAGAACGATTAACATTTTTGTCAAAAGGTCTTCTGAATCTAATATAATTAGCTAAACGAGTATGTTCTCCTTTTTGATATGAATGATACGGAGTGTGCTTTTTTAACCATTCTCTAAAAAGAGATAGACAGCAGTTTAAAGAATAAACAATCTAGTAAAATAATACATCATTAACATCAATAATACGATTTTAGCATACAATTAACCATTCAAACAAACAAAACGAAATCATAGCCAAATATCAAATTTTAAATAAGTTAACAAACAAAATTTAATACATATAATAAATTATTTATTATAACTGAAAAAGGGATTAAAATGAAAACTGTTGCAATTAATGGTTATGGAACCATCGGTAAAAGAGTGGCTGATGCAGTAGCCGCTCAAGATGATATGAAAGTCATTGGTGTAAGTAAAACTAGACCAAACTACGAGGCAAGAACTGCAGTTGAAGAAAAAGGCTATCCTTTATACATTGGAATTCCTGAAAGAGAACAATTATTCAAAGATGCAGGAATTGAAATAGCTGGTACCGTTGAAGACATGATACAGGAAGCAGATGTTGTTGTAGACTGTACTCCTGGAAGCATCGGTCCACAAAACCTTGAAATGTATAAAAAAGCAGGCGTTAAAGCAATTTACCAAGGTGGAGAAGACCATGACCTTACTGGCCTTTCATTTAACGCCATTTCAAATTACGATGACTCATACGGTGCAGACTACACCCGTGTAGTTTCCTGTAACACTACAGGACTGACCCGTACATTACACACAATTGATGCAATTGCCGACATAAAAAAGGTAAGGGCAGTAATGGTTAGAAGAGGATCAGACCCATCTGAAGTCAAAAAAGGACCAATCAACGCTATTGTTCCAAATCCTCCAAAAGTGCCATCCCACCACGGACCTGACGTTAAAACCGTAATGGACGGAATTGATGTAACCACAATGGCATTGCTCGTGCCAACCACATTGATGCACCAGCACAACATCATGGTTGAAATCAACAACGATGTTGAAACCGAAGAAATCCTTGAGGCATTGGAAAAACGTTCAAGAGTAATTGTCGTATCCGCCGAAGAGGGATTAGGTTCAACTGCCGAGTTAATGGAATATGCTAAAGAGCTTGGAAGAAGCAGAAATGACCTGTATGAAATTCCTGTCTGGAAGGAATCAGTTAATGTCGTGGACAACGAACTATTCTACATGCAGGCAGTACACCAAGAATCTGACGTTATTCCTGAAAACATTGATGCAATTCGTGCACTTCTTGAAATGGAAAGTGATAACGAAAAATCAATTGCAAAAACCAACGAAGCTATGGGAATATTCTAAAATTCCCACTTTTTTACTATTTTTAACATGAAACCTAAAGTGCTTTTTGGACCTGCAGGCAGTCCAGTGAACTACAAAGGTGCAGCCTACAAGGCACCTAAATATATTCATGAAGAAGGCCTTCATTCCTATGAATACCAGTCCCCCTATGGCGTGAGGATTGGTGAAAGTTCTGCCGCCACATTAAAAGAGGAATCAGAAAAACATGATATTTTAGTTTCTATGCATGCCCCATATTACATTAACTTATGTGCAAAAGAGGAATCCAAGCTTGAAAAAAGTATCGGACATCTAATAGCTGCAGCCCGTGCCGGCGAATGGATGGGAGCATACCGATTGGTATTCCACCCTGGAGCATACTTAAACAGAAAGCCCGAAAAGGCAATGGAAATATCAAAAAATACCGTAAACAGATTATTTGAAGAGCTCGAAGCGGAAGGTATAGAGAATTTTACCTTTGCACCCGAAACTACCGGCAAACGTACACAACTCGGAAATGTAGGCGAAGTTGTTGAGTTATGTGCTACATTTGACCACTTCGAACCGACAATCGATTTTGCCCATGTGCATGCACGTGGCCGTGGATTTTTAAACAAAAAAGAAGACTACAATTGCATATTTTCAACAATTGAAGATAATTTAGATATTGATATTCTTCACTGCCATTATACAACAATAGAATTCGGGCATGGCGGAGAGGTAAAACACCATACTCTTGATGAAAGTGACGAATACGGACCGGACATTAGGGATTTGCTTTCAAACTTGATCGATAACGGTTGGAAGGCAAACATTATTTGTGAAACCCCAAAACGTGATTTGGATGCACTTAAAATGAAAGAGATTTATAAAGAAATGATTCAATAATCCTTAACTGAATCAATCAAATCGTCCATATCATTAAAAAGATTATTGATGTCCTCATTATCATCTTTATTGGAACTTAAATGGATAACCAACTCATTGGTTAAATCTTCCATCTTATCAACGAAAGTATTTAATGTTTTTATTTTATTTTCAAGCTCCCCTTCAACAAGATTATTGTTTTCGTCCAATTCAACCATTTTATGAGCAATAGCCAACTGATTAGAAAATAGCTGGTTGGATTTTTTAATGGCATTGCTGAATTTCGAATAGGCCATGTGTGATGGGTCAAACAACTTTTCGACCAGTTCCTTTGCCTTTGCCTGTTTTGAATTATAATCCGCTTCAATTTCATCGATTTTTGACTTGTATCTGGAAGGAGTCTTTATAACTGTTGTTTCCGGGTCATGATAAACTTCCTTGCCGCATTGTGAACAGAAATGCTGGTCCGGAACCAATTGCGCACCACAATAAATGCAAAAATGATTATGGTTATCTTCAAGAGTCATATACTTATAGTTTAGATTAAGTTAAATAAAACAATTATGATTTTTTCAACTTCAAAACAACAATTTCAGAATCGGTTCCCCATCTCATAGGAGTATCCATTGAACCGACGCCAGTTGTCACATGCAGATAACTGCCAAATTTATTTCTAAACAGTCCCATATTATATCCGAACAGGATATTTCCAAACCATAGCACCGGATAGAACTGTCCTCCATGAGTATGACCTGACAATTGAATATTGAATCCCAATGCGGAAAATTCCTCCCAATATGATGGAACATGATAATTGATAATGTTTATTTTATCTGGGTTTAAACAGGACTGCAGCTCTTCCATTGACGGCATTTCAATATCTTCAAAGCTGTATGTCAAACCATAAATATTCAGATTTTTAAATTCAAAAACATCATTATCCAAAACGATTATCCCCGCCTTTTTAGCAGCATTTATGACATTTTCTATTCCGGGATAGAAATCATGGTTTCCGGGAGTGAACACTACCGGCATTCCAACATCCCCAAATGCCATCAGGTCATCTTCTTCGACCACACATGAACCGTCAGCCAGATCACCTGAAATTATTGCAATATCGCATGTATCTTCAAGTTCCTGCAATTTCAAAGATACCTCTCGGATAATGCTTTTATGCCTTACAGAACCGAAGTGGACATCTGACAAATGGGCGATGTTGATTTCACCATCAAGATTGTCAAAAAACAATGTTTTTTCATTGACAACCAATTTATGAGCCTTATAATAATTGTAAATGCCCAAAACCGGTACAACCAACAGCAATGCCACAATAATTATTTGAGGAATACTGAAAAAACTTCCAATCAGATATATTATCAGAATATCTATCAGAAACATTAATGATGCCCACATCCAGATTCCATCCATTGCCGATAAAAAGCGAGTGATTTTGCGTGATTTCTTTTCTTCAAACCACATAGGAATTAGACGCAAGAGGCCTATAAAAACTATTGCCATTAAGATATAACCATCCCCTATGCCACCAATCAGTAAAAAAAGATATTTAAGTAGAAAAAACTCAAACAACATATAAAATGGTGTCGAAAATATTACACGTCGTGATCTGAAACTCATGAATTAATATATTATGACAACAAGTATTTAAATAATTAAAGCTAATGTTTGAATGTATACAAAAACATGGAGGTGATTATTTGAAAAGTGACAACAAACAAGTAGAAATTAAGACAACTAATCAAAAAACATCAAAAGTCGAAAATGAAAATAAGGAATATGCCAAATTAGTTGTAGTCAAACCTGTAGGTTATCCATTTGATTTTACATTAATGGACGAGGATATTGAAATAACAAACACCAAATTGTTTGAAGAATATGCTCGTGAGCAATGGCTAGGATTGGTTGTACGTGAAAAGTCACATTTATTTGACCAGAAAATAATCCCCGATTATGGTTTTGAAATTGTAACTGCAAAACCGAATAACTCAATAATTTCAGACAATACCAAAATTCAAATCATTACAGATAAAATTGACAAAAGCAACGACAATAAGATCAAATCCAATATTCATCTTGATGACATCATTGGTCAGGAAAATGCAAAGTCAAAAGTTAAGGTCATAACCAGATATCTTGAAAACCCCAAAAGTTTCGGACCATGGGCTCCGAAAAACATTCTATTCTATGGGCTCCCAGGTACCGGCAAAACCATGCTTGTAAAAGCGCTGGCCAATGAGCTTAAGGTTCCATTGTATCTGGTCAAAGCAACATCACTAATTGGCGAACATGTCGGCGATGCATCATCCAAAATTCATGATTTATTTAAAAAAGCATCAGAAAATGCTCCGGCAATTATTTTCATTGACGAAATTGATGCCATTGCACTACATAGATCATTTCAATCCCTAAGGGGAGACGTTTCTGAAATCGTAAACTCACTTTTAACTGAAATGGATGGAATTGAAGAGAATGAATCTGTAATAACAATTGGAGCCACCAACAATCAGGACAGTCTTGACCTTGCTGTACGCAGCAGATTTGAAGAAGAAATCGAATTCAAACTACCTAACGATAATGAAAGATTGGCCATTTTAGAAAACAATCTCAAGACAATGCCACTGGATTATGATTTGGATTTGGAAAAAATAGTCAAACTGACAAAAGGACTGTCCGGCAGAGATATTAAAGAGAAAATTTTAAAGACCTCTCTTCACAATGCCCTCTCCGAGGATTCCCAGACAATCACCATGAAAAATATTAACTATGCTTTAGATAGTTTTAAAATTAAAAATAGTGATGTTAAAGGAATGTTTGAGTAAAATTCTAATCAAAATGAAAAATTTGCTCAGCCGCCTCAATAACATCCTTATCTTCATCTTTTGCAGCTTTTTTAAGATTATTCGAAATATCGAAAAATATCTTGTTAACAATAGAATTTGTTAAATTATTGAGAATTTTTGCACTGCCATCTATATCTGACAACTTTGAAGATGCTTTTTTAGTTTCACGTTGTCTTATCTCTTCCATAGATGCTCTCAAATTACCAAGTATTTCATCAACTTCCATAATTTTAAAGGATTCTTTAAGTAAAATGAACTCATCATTGATTATGTTTTCCGCTTCACCAAATTCCTTAATACGAAGTCGAGTGTTTTCATCAGCAATTTCACGCAAATCATCAATATTAAATGATTTGACTCCCAATTCGAGAACATCTTCTGAAATATCTCGAGGATTAGCAATATCAACCATCATGACATTTTCATAATCCATATCAATATCCAAAAGGCGTTGTTTGTTAATTATGGCATGAGGAGCACTAGTGGCACTGATGACCAAATCAGCACTGGCCAGATATTCTTCCAAATCATTGAACAAAATAGCTTCGCCACCCAAATCTTTAGCAAGCTCGACAGCAACATAATAGGTCCTGTTAGCAACAAAAATAGCATTCAAATCTTTTTCAGCGAGTGCCTTAGCAACCAATCTGCCCATTTTTCCGGCACCAATAACCAAAACCGATTTATCATCCAAACTACCCATATGCTTTTCAGCCAAATCAATGGCTGCAGAGCCGATAGAAACCGCTCCCTTATTAATATTTGTCTTGTTTCTTACAACTTGACCAACATGAATGGCCTTGGTAAAAATAGCATCAAGAGACTTGCCGCAATGATGGTTTTTAATCGCCTTATGTTTTGCATCCTTAACCTGACCAAGGATTTGGTCTTCACCAACAATCATGGACTCCAAACCTGAAGTCATCCTAAGCAAGTGCATGACAGCACTTTGACCATATTCGATTATAATGTTTTGATTTTCATGAGAAAGCAAATCCTCATCTTCCGGAATAAAGTTATTATTAATATAATATTCTTTTCTGTTACATGTAGAAATCTCAATATATTCATTTATTGAATATTTTTCCTGCAACTTCCAAAATAGATCATCCATATCCTTTGAAATATTCTCCATTGATTGAATATCTGCAATCTTATGGTCTACTCTTAAATTAAGTATCATTTAATCCCCTTATTAACTTATCAATATGATCTTTAGCCAAATCCAATTCCCCCTTTTTTATCAAATCATTAATTTCCTCATCCTCAAAAATCTGATAAAGATAATCTCTTCTCACTTTCTGCTCATCAATGGCACTTTTTAATTTCAATCTTGCATAATCCTGAAGTTCGATTTCAAGGATATCTTCATCTGTAATGACTGCCTGAATTTTTTTTCTTAATTGGCGAGCCATTAATGGACTTTTCCCATTAGTAAAAATAGATATTTCAACATCAGCAATGTTGAAACTTGTAGGAACAATAACATTGCCCCTTAAAGGATAATCGGCCCTATTAATTAACTTATCGCCAGAGATTTCAGAAACATGCTCACACAGGCCCTCATCGCCGCTTGCAACTACAACCAAATCAGCCCACTCGACCAGTTTATCGGCATCACAAGGGGAACATAATTCTGCACCCTTATCAATTAAATCCTTTGATAAATCATTGCCTGCCAGTTTAACATTAGCTCCATGGTCTAAAAATTTATTTGCACGCCTTGTTGCAACTTCCCCAGTGCCTAAAATAAATACATTCAAATCGAATGTCTTTAAATAAATAGAGGTATAATCCATTTTAATCAGAATTTTCAAGAGATCTTGCATGCAATACTTTTACAGCAGCTCTCAAATCATTATTGCAATCAGTTAAAACATTCATTGCCTCAAGTTTGGAAATGTTGAATGTTTCAGCCAAAGCCTCGGCCCTTTGATCAGGGTCAGGTTTTTTAACGCCAACTAACCTTTCAGACAATTGTTTTTTCAAATCCAAATACTCATCATGACTCATTCCCATATTCCTTAGGGTCATGTCTCTTAATGGGCAAGGTTTTGACGGCTTGCAACACCATATAAGTGACCCGAAACAGGTCCCTGCCCCTTCACCTAATCTGGTTTCCTTACCGAATTGAATCTTGATATCCACAAATTCCTGTGGAGTTAAATTAACTTCCTGTAACGCGTTTAAAACTGGGCATGGTTTAACTGGCGGACAGCAAAAAGCAAGTCCTCTTACATCTCCCCCTCTGCAAATGTGAGATGGTGCATCTTCCCAAGTCATAACAATCCTCCAAAAATTATTCACTTCTCTATTGATAAATATAAAATAATAATATAATTTATTTAAATTATGAATATATAACCTTTTTGTGAAAAGTTCAAAATCGATTAATGAAAAAATAAGGTTTAAATACGATATCAATCTTAATTTTTAATGAAATGATAATTGAAGATATTGCCGTCACTGTTGAAAAGAAGAACATAAAAAATATGTACATTCGTATTCTGCCTCCAAATGGAGACGTTAAAGTATCTGCACCCCTATTCGTTAGTGATGAAGATATAATTAGATTTGTTAAATCCAAAAAAGACTGGATTTTAAAAAAACAGAGATATATTCAGGAAAATGACATAAAAGCTCCTTATAAATATGATAATGGTGAAAAACATCCATTATGGGGAAAAGAATATGAACTGCAATTAATTTCAAATGAAAACGTGAAAGATGCCTTTGTCATGGATGATAAAATTTATCTTCCAATCCCCAAAAGAAGCACAATTGAGAAAAGAAAAAATATTCTGGATGAACTGTACAGACGGGAACTTAAAAATGCCCTTCCAGATATTTCAGATAAATGCTGCAACACTGTTGGCAGAAGACCTAAAAGCATAAACGTCCGCAAAATGAAAAACTGGGGAAACTGCAAGCAGGACGGCAGAATAACCCTAAACTTGAATCTTGCAAAAAAAGATAAGGAATGTCTGGAATATGTGATGATTCATGAATTATGTCATTTAATAGAATTCAATCATGGGAAAAATTTTAAAAAATTAATGGACCAGTTCTGTCCGAACTGGAAAAAAATAAAAAAAAGATTAAATGAATAAAGACTATCTGTCTTTAAGCATATCTTCTTTTTCGTCAGGAGTCAACTGATCAACAATTTCTTCAGGAGTGCCAACATCCAAAAGTTTTCCACCCCTCATTAAAGCAGCCCTGTCACAAACATCCAAGACAAAGTCCATATCGTGAGAAACAATAATGAATGTTTGTTCCAATTCAGTACGAGCTTTTAGAATTGAGTCAGTAACATTTACACGAGTAATAGGATCCATAGTACCTGTTGGCTCATCTAAAACGATTATTTTAGGTTCTTTGATTAAAACTTGTGCTAAAGCAATCCTATGTTTTTCTCCTACACTCAATTGATCAGGATACTTATCAAGAATTATTGCTGCCTCTTTTTCATCAAAACCAACGGTAGACAATGCATGAATCGCCTTAATCTTTCCAAATTCCGCAGGCAGATTTAAACTAATTGCATCAGTCAGGTTTCCTAAAATTGTTCTGTGTGGATATAAAGAATACTCTTGATGCAATAATCCTAAATAAGGAACAATACGTCCACGATTAAGAGGTCCTCCTTCAGTCATGTCAATCCATTCATCACCGAGTTTGATTTTGATTTCACCACTACTTGGTTCAGTTAAACCGATTAACATTCTTGTGGTGGTTGTTTTACCGGAACCGCTCAATCCAACAAGACCAAAAATTTCCTCCTTATGGATTTTCAAGTCAATTCCATCAACAGCTTTTACAACACCACGTTCAATGGAATAATAATGTTTTTTAACGTCATTTAAAATAATTTCTTCTTCACCGAATTCTGGAATTTCTGGTTTTTTAGGGACTGGAACTGTTTCCAAAAACCTGTTCACAACAATTTCCGGGTCTCCTTCTTCTTTAATTTCACCATTTTCCAACCAGATAACCTTATCCGCAAGTTCGTTCATTACTTCCGGCCAGTGAGAAGTGATTACCATTGTAATATTTTTATCTTTAACCCCTTCTTTTAATGTGTTGTGAAGTTTTACAGCTGTTTGAGGATCCAAAGTACCTGTCGGTTCATCAGCTAAAAACATCATTGGATTTTTAGCCAATTGCCTTGCAAGCACTACTCTCTGTTTTTCCCCACCACTTAAATCACGTGCAATATGAGTAATCCTGTGGTTCATTTGAACCATTTCTAATAATTCCAAGGCAATATATAATCCTTCTTCATAATCAACATCATCAGGTATAGCCCTCATAACATTTTCAATAACAGTCTCCTCATCATATAGCGCGAAATTACGTTGCAGCATGATAGAAATTCTTCTTCTGATACTTGCGAATAATTTCCTGTCACAATTAAAGAAATCTACTTCTTTAGATTCATATGTTGCTCCACAATTACATTTATCTCCAACATGAGACGGAGATTCGACAGCCAAACAATCTGGACAAACTGCAAGATTCATTATAATATTTCCATCATCAGGCCAATATTCTTTGGTTCCACGAAGCATACTAATTAAAACAGATTTTCCGCTTCCACTACGTCCCAAAATACCTAAAGTCTCTCCTTCATTAATCTTTAAATTAATATCTTTAAGAACATCAACACCATCAAAATTTTTTGTAATATTCTTAAGAGTTATAAAATCCATGAAATCACCTATTGATTTAATCTTTATTTTAAACTATTAATAATACTTTCTAATAACAATTGTTTTAAATTTTTTAAAAATTAGTGATATTGAAATCTAAATTTCCAGAAATAACTGAACGAGCTATTGAAAAACCATCTACCCCAGTATTAATCATTTTTTTAATATTCTCTTCACTGTTTACTGAATTATTTCCAATAACTTTAATATTAACATTATTACAGACTTCCCTTAAAAGTTCCCAATCCGCTTCAAAAACACCATTTCTCATAGCATCGACATGTAAATAATCAGCACCGCTCTGTTCAATTATCCGTGCAATTTCTAGTGTATCGATTCCATCAACATTTGCTCGGATTTTAACTGAAACTTCACTTTTAACATTGTCTGCAACATCTGAAATAAAATCTCCCAAATCATCTCGATTCAACATTTCCTGGCCACAACCAATAGATATTATTTCATTTTGGCGACAATGACAATTTATTTCAACAATATCCAAATCCTTAATATTTCCAACATCAATTATTGGCTGCGGAGTAGTTGAACGAACATTCGCTGAGACCTTTACATCATTATGAACCTTTTTTATTGAGTCAACCTCATTTCCGATATGTGTAAAAATTTCATCCAAAGGAAAATCAAATTCTGCCCGTCCCCTTTCAATAATTTTTTTACTTGCTTCAATTGTAGGCAAATCCAAACTATATCCACCTAAAGTAGCCACATCAAAACCATATGGAATAACCTTATTTAAAAATTCTGCATTAGTTATCCCCGCCATTGGAGCAACTACTTTAATCATGATTTTTCCTCAGTATTCCTTTTCGATTACCCAAGTCCACATTTCATTATTATGAGCTCTGATTTCTTCAAGACCTATATCTGCCATGTAAGCAGCATCTTCAGCATTTTTTCCTCTACCAATACCTGCTTTGAGTTTGATTCCAATCTCTTCATCAATTTCAACCATGATGTCTTCAATTTCCTGTTCGGATAAACCGTTGCATGGAGACATAAAGTTATCTCCACCAATGAAGAATAATAATGCTCCTTTTTTAATCAATTTAGTCATCAAGTAATGTTGAGCTTTGTTAACCATGAAACTTGTGTCAAAAGCAGATTCGATATCGGTTAATGTTTCTGTGACACTGTTAATGTCAATGTGTGCGGCCTGAACAAAACTATCTTCTTCACTTACCAAACTGTCAACAGCTAAAATTTCTTTTCTTTCACCGGATTGTGCACTTCCAGCTTTTTGAAGAGCTACAGTTGCTAATTTTTGAGCTTCATGAGGAGTTTCAGCAGCACCTACCCCCATACTTACTGTAATCGGAAATCTGTTTCTGATAGATCTTTGAATTCTTAAATGGTCTTCCTCATCTAAGCCGTTTGAAATTGCAAGCAGATTATCGAATCTTGTAAAGAAAACTAAACCTTTTTTGTTTCCAAAATGGTTGTTTAAATCTGCAAATAGATTTGCTTGTAGCATTTGTAAGTCGGATTCAGTTCTTGGTCTTGGAGTTACAGTCCAAGGCCCATAATTGTCGATTTGTATTAATGTCATCTGTATCATTTGATATTCGCCTCTTTGACTAAGGAATACTATCTTTAATAATTTGGGCTAAATTTTTTTTCACGCCTAAATTATTCATTATAGTATTTGTAATTGTTACCTTATTAACTATTTGATTTAATTGTGATTTTAGATTTGAATCTTTATCATCAATAACAATATTATCTAAAAAATCTTTATATAATGATGCCACACCAACTGATGAGACTTCAATATCCAAAGCCTTCATGAATTTGCTTGCAGGACCTGAAACAGCATCTGAACCAATAATTGGAGAAACTGCAATAACATAAGTGTCTTTTAATGCTTCACGAATGCCTTTTAAGGACAATATTGGCAAAATTGAAGTAATTGGATTGGATGGACCTATAATAACTGCTTCAGAGTTTTTAATTGCATCAACCACTCCATCTGCAGGTTTGACCTGAGAAAATTTAATGTCTAAAACTTCAGGTTCGCTTTTGTGTTTAATTAAAAAATCATGAAACTCCAACTCCCCTATGTCAGTGACAATCTTAATATCTGATTTTTCCTCACTCATAGGAATGATTTCAGATTCAATACCCATATTCCTTGCCTGAATTTCACAGGCCTTCTTAAGACCATACTTATCCATCAATTGAGTTTTCTGTATTTTTGTTGCGCGGTCAACATCACCTATTCTAAGCAATTCCCCGCAACCCAACTCATTAAGCCTTTCATGAGTAATGAATGTGTCGCCCTTAACACCATACCAGGTTTCATCGTTGATCATGTCAGAGAGAGTATACAATACCGTATCAATGTCTGCTGAGACATAAACTCCGGAAAAATAATCATTTTCTAAAGTATTTACAATGATTGTCAAATCAGCAGGATCTACAATTTCCTTTAAACCTTGCAACAATTTGGGAGTCCCAGTCCCCCCAGATAAAACAGTAATCATGATATCCCTATTTTCTAAATACATCAGCTTTCTTAGGCATTAAAACCGATTTAATGTTTGAATGTGTATTTCTCAATGTATCGAATGCTTCAAAACCACGCACAATAACAACCGGAAGACCTTCATCAGCCTGACCCATTATAAGAGATGCTGCTGAAGCCAGTTCATCGCATGTCGCAATTTCAGTTGTTTCCAATTCACGGCCATACAAATCCTTTTCACCAACACGTTTCCATATTGGAGAAATGCCGGAACAACCGATTGCAGTCCCAATGGCTCCAAACCTAAAAGCCCTTCCCTGAGTATCCGTAATTATAACAGCAATTTCTTCATCAAATTCATTTTCCAAATATTCACGAATTTCACATGCAGATTTATCGGCATCTTCAGGCATTGGAGTGGCCAGACCCTCTCCAACATTGGATTCGTCAATACCTGCATTAGCACAAACAAATCCATGTTTTGTTTCGGTTATTATGAAATTAGGGCCTACGCGAACAACTTCATTAGATTCATTTAAAATGGCTTCCACCAATCTTGGGTCTTTTCCGGAATCATTTGAAAGCCTGATTGCAAATTCAGAAGGGTTTAACTCATCCAATTTGATGAAGTTTTCTTCCGCTTTTGAAATTAAAGTTTCGGCAATCAAAACAATATCACCATGATTTAAACCGCATCCCTGCTTTTCGATAGCATCTTTAATAATTTGAGAAATATCACTATTCCCATCAACAATAGGAATATCCTCTAAGCCAAATAATTCAATACTCATAATAATCATCTGAAAATATTAAAAAAAAGAAAATTATGGATTATAGACATCGATAGTCCATTCTCCATCAAAAACCGCAGCACTAGATGTGACCGGCTTTTTATAATTCGCAAAGGTGCCCTCATCAAAAATATATTTAGCAGCTTCCTGTGAGGTCTTTGCTTCAAAATCAACTTCATCATGCACTTGACTACCATAGGTGGAAATAAATACTGCCTTACCATATGGCACTTCTTCAACTAACAATTTTTTATCATTAGCTATTCCAACATAACAGCCATATTCCTCTTTCTTGTTTGTTGATGTAACAACAGCAGCAATTCTAGGAGTGTTATAATCATCTTTTTCATAATCCATAGTAAGTAATGAATAAGCGATTGCATCTTTAATATTCATTCCTAAAGCTATCTTATCTGCTATAACATCAGTATGAGAACCATTAGAAACAATTGCCATATCCCTTACGATACGAATACAATTGTATGTAATGTAGGTGTTCTCATAAATATCCTTTTCAAAACCTTCTTTTGGCACAACAGCTGCACGATTATCAAATTTCAAACATCTCCTATTTGGAAATGACCTGCTTGATACCCTATACGCCACAAAAGGTTTACCATCACAATTCATCCCAGTTGATAAAATTCTCCCCGTATACATTTTTTTCTCCTCAATTAAAGTTCCGGACGTTGTACCGCCATGTCAACTGATACTCCCGGAGGAGTAGTAATAACAATTTCACCCGGCTTAATAGTAACCTGTCCTTGATCAATAACATTAGCTTGAACACCCACTGCACTGCCGGCTATCGCATCCGAGCGGTCTTGTCCATTAACAGTAACTTTATGTAAGTTAGCTACCGGCATTACATAATATTCCTCTTCACCAGAAACATCAGTGACATTAGGTTTTCCACCCGTATCCTGAATATCGTCTGTAGTGTCTGCTTGAACATCGGTCGCTGAAAAATTACTTGTAACAACTAAGAAAATCATTATAGTGAACAGAATATCAATGAAAGGAACCAAATTGATACTAGGTTTTTGATCTAAAAATTTCTTTTTATGTTTTTTAACATCAATCGCCATTGAATCACCTTATTGTCTTAGTTTACTTTCGGTAATCTCAGCATTAACATTACATTTCTCTAAAATAATATTCGCAATACTTTTATCCAACATACTTGGTTTAAAAGAAACCTTTATATTGGCATAAGGATCTGAAATTAATCTGGTATTTACAACACCTTCAGCTTCCTGAAGTGCTTCAAGTGCACATTCCACATTAGAATCAACTCTGATTTTTACTACTGCATAACCCCAGTTTGTCATTTTTGTAGCGAGTTCAATCTTATCCATTTCCGATTCAATAAGTCCCTGGATATAAGTATAAACCGGCAATAATACAATAGCAACCAAAAGTCCCATGATGGTAGTTGTTAAAGCCACATAAATACCTTCAGCCATAGCGGCAGAGTCAGGATGAACACCTAATGACTTGAATGTCATCCAAATACCAATAACAGTACCAATCAAACCTAAAAACGGAGCAAGCTCAGTAATAGTTTTTATTGTGCTTAAACCTTTAGTCATTTTAGCAACTTCAACAATGAAAATCTGCTCCATACTTTCTTCGACTTCGGTTTTATTTTTATAACCGATCTTTAAAGTTTCAGAAATAATTCTAGAAATAGGATTTTTAAAACCATTAATTTGTTTTAAAGCTTCAACAGCCCCACCTCTTTCCATGGAAGCTGTTACCACACCAAATATTTCAGTTGTGTCAACTTTACTAATTCTTCTAAGATATGCAATCTTTCTCAATGCAATAATAAGACCATAAATACCTACAAAAAGAATTATATAAGTAATAATTCCCCCTTGGGTAAAAATATCCATCATACCATCAATTAACGGCATAATATACTCAATAATCATATTTATCACTATCAATATATTAAATTGAAAATCGTTTATAAGAATACTTTATCAATACATATACTTAAATATTGTTTAAAAAATAGTTAAAAATTATTTCATCTTAGCCACGGTATTCCATGACCGTCGAACAAAATCAGGCATTTCATCATAAGTATAATTTGATAGGAATTTCTTTGTAGTCGGGTCTGACGGATAGCCAGAACCGATACCCCCTTGCTTGATAAATTCTTTATTAATCTCGGCAATTTGGGCATCCCTCTCAGCTTTTGCAATAATGGATGCAGCACTTACCTGAATATAGTTGTCATCGGCCTTATGTTCTGCAATAATGTCAAAACCAGTGTCTTTTCTGAGATTTTCCTGGAAACGTTCAGCCTTTACATCAACTGCATCAACAATAGCTTTTTCAGGTTTTAATCTTAAAATTAGTTCTTCCATGGCATTTTTCTCAATTTCATTAAGGTTAATGCCTTCTGCCCTCATCTCATCAATTTCACGAGCAGTAATCACAATAATGTCATATTCAAACATTTTTTTCAATTTACGAGATAAAATAGTACGACGATTAGGAACGAGTCTTTTAGAATCCTTGACACCCATTCTTTCAAGAACCTTCTCCATTTTTTCAGGAACAATCACGCCTGCTATGACCATGGGCCCCAGTACAGACCCTCTTCCCGCTTCGTCTACACCTAAAATATCCATAAAAATCAAATAAAAAAAAGAAATGAAATAAAAATTAAATTTTATTTCATGGCCTTAAGACGGACTTCAGGTTCTAATGCTAAAGGTTCAGCTGCAACAATAGCAGTACCTTTTGCCACAACAGTCATTGGATCTTCAGAAATGACAATTGGTATTCCAATCTCATCAAAGATTCTTTCTTTTATTCCACGGAGTCTGGAACTACCACCGACAGCAACGGAGTTATTGTAAACACCCATCATTAATTCTGGAGACAATCTTTCCAAGATTACATTTAATCCGTCGACAATCTGTTGCATGAAAGGTTCTACTGCATCAGCAACCAACATTGAATCTATGACCACTTTTTTAGGCCTGTTAGTTTCTAAGGATTTACCAATTACTTCAACACTTAAGTTTTCAAGTTGTTCGGAACAATGTACCATTCCAACTTCCATTTTAGCGGATTCTGCATCATGAATACCAATAGCTACATCGTATTTTTCTGCAACAAGCTCTACGATTTTATTGTCAATATCATCTCCACCACATCTAACGGTTTCGATGTCATTTATGCCACCAAGAGAAATGATTACAATATCGGTTGAACCTGCACCAATATCTACAACCATAGTACCGTTTGGTTCTGCTATAGGCAATCCAGCACCAATAGCTGCGGCTAATCCTTCACTAATTACTAAAATGTTTTGTGCTCCTGCTTTTCTTCCAATTTCTTCAGCAGCATTTTTTTCCACTTCAGACGCATCTCCAGGAATCCCAATGACTATTCTTCCCACAGTTTCGCCTTCATTAATACCGATTTGCATTGCTTTGATGAGTAATGCCTGAGCCTGTACAACGTTTTCTATAACGCCTTTTTTTAATGGTCGGACTGCAAGAATATCTTCAGGAGTTCTTCCAAGCATTTTTTTAGCTTCTTCACCGACAGCTAAAACTTCAGACGGATCATCTTTTTTAACTGCAACAACAGATGGAATTTGGTATAAATCAAATTTGTCACCTGAAGGTTTTGCAATTACGGTATTTAAAGTTCCTAAATCAATTCCTAAACTGTTACTTATAACTTTAGTATTTTCAGTTTGTGGTTCTTCTTCTTCATTTCCAAAAATATTCATGATTAATCCTCCGTTACAATATCTCTAAAATCTATAACGAAAACTCTATTAGATGTAGCTATACTTTGAACTTTATTAACTGCTGATTCCTTTTCAACGGAAATTAAAATTGTTGATAAAACAACTTCATTTGCATTATAAAACGGTTTAAGAACAGATTTAATAAAGTTAGGTAATTTAACCTCGTTATTTAAATCGATATCAATAAATCCTGTAGTCTGTGATTCCTGCAATATTGCAAAGGATATTTTTGATTTTTCAATTGAAGAGACAACATTCCTGATTACATCATCCGGAGCAACCAATACCATCAAATTAGGCTCATTTAAGAGATGTGCCTCATTAACCTGAACATATGCCCCACCATTCTGTTTAGTTTCGCTATTGAATTCATTTAAACTCAATGCATTACCATGAAGCATGATGAAATCAAATTTTTTATCAAGTTTTCCCTCATTCAAGATAACATGTTCTCTAAACAGGATTTTTACCTGATGATTTGATGCAATAGCTTTATAGGCCATATCATCAACCAAATCAACATTTCCTGCAATAACGCACCAGGCCTTTTCGATTTTATAATCCGTGCCTGATGAAACCATTGCAGCTTGCCTGAGAATACGTATATTATCTTCTATCATTTAACTACTCGCAATTCATTGATATTAATTCTCTTTTTAAACAAACAAGCAAAATCTTTAAGATATATTAAATTTAGTGAAATTAATTCACGATTTAATACATAAATAAAGAAATTTATTGATGTTTAATAAAGTTTAACAATTAATATTTATTAAAAATATTCTATATAAATTTTATCTTTCATTGGATTTTTTTTAAAAAAGATTGTAAAAAACAATATTTTTAAATATAACCCAATAAGCCATAACTTAAAGAAAAATTGCTATATATTATGAAGTAAATACTACTAAATGGAAACAATTTTTTCAAACCAAATAAAATTACGAAAATAACTCAACTAATAATTATTTAAGTAAAAATGACACAGATGACAAGCAAAGATTAATAATAAATGAAAATAATAGTATTACTGGAGTTAAATTATGAGCAACATTCAAACTGAGATGAAAAGTTTTATTGCACTATCTGACATCATATCCCTATTAAATATGAGTTCAGGATTTCTGTCAATCATAAGTTCAATCAATCATAATTTTGAACTTGCTGCAATACTTATGCTCGTTGCAATCATGTTTGACTCCGTAGATGGTTGGGTAGCACGAAAAATAAATAGACAGGACGATTTAGGCTTCGGGAAAAATATCGATTCCTTATCGGACATCGTTTCATTCGGAGTAGCTCCTGCAGTATTCATATTCACCTGCATTAACACCACCCCAGGCATATTTCAAACAATAGTGATACTTGTTAGCTTATGTATTGTTGTTTGTGGAGTTTTAAGATTAACAAGATACAATGTAATCGCTGGTAAGATTGATACATCCGATTTTATTGGATTTCCAATACCTGCAATATCATTTGCTGTTGCAACATTCTATCTGAGCGGATTATTCCATCCCTACATTGCCTTAATATTAAGCGTTATCATTTCACTGCTTATGATAAGCAATATCAGATATCCAAAATTCGACAATATCCCCATAATATCATTATCAGCAATTCTTATCATACTGTTAATTCTTCCAATCAATATAATTTTATTCAATGTGAACATACCAGCACTATTATTGCTATTATTCTGTCTTTACTACCTAATAATTAATTTAATTAAAAGATAAAGTAATTTTTTACTCCTGTTAATTAAATTACCATCAGCAATTAAAATTAGGGGTATTAAAATGAATAATAAAAAACCAAGAGATCCATTGTATCCTAGAGGTTTTGAGGAAAGCAAGGAACTGAAAAATAAGATTTCCAGCGAACTTAAAAAGCCCAATAAAAAACAAGATGAATTAACACCACTGAAAAGATTAAACCACAAGCTTGGAGTGTATCTGTCTCCAAAATCTATAGACATAAGCGATGATGAGAAGAAAAGAAAAATTGGAGTGATTATAACTACAGTAATCCTACTGACATTAATAATCTCCGCCTATTATTTTTTAATATATGAACCTTCTCAGGAGCAGTTATCCCTTGCAAAAACAACAAAGTTAAATGAACTTCATGAGCTATACACAGGGGGCATAACAACCTCCCCAAACGCATACCTATTGGAAGAGCAGATCAATGATGCAAATAACCCCGATGAGATAAATGCAATAAATATAATAACACCCGCAACAAAGGACTGGAAAGAATTCCATAAAAAATCCATTAATCTAAATCAGGACAAATACAACAGAACAATGGCCATTTATGAAAACGACACCAATACCATAATGTCCTTTGCTGAAGCGATGAAAATCGTGAATGAAAATGATGCAAGAGTCCTTTCAAAAATCAAATTTGAAGAGCCGAACACTGTATCCGTTCCGATTTTGGTTTCAAGGCTTCAGGCCGGTGCCGGACTTGTAAAAGTCGGCAGCGTTGTTGACATTTATACAAACAATAATTCCACATATGAAAATGCAACAAATTCAACCTCTCCAGAAGTGAGCGGATGCACCGTTTTATCGATAATGAGATATGAGGACAACGGCGAAATCGACTCCGAATATTCAAAAACCCATACAAAAGTTGCAGGAAACACCACCAATCCTCATGAAAACACAAAAAGTTTTTCATCAGACATATTGGAAATGATTAAGGGGGCCATTGTTAACGGTTATGATGAAAATGAAACATTTGAACTGCTTGAAAACTATGGCGTAAAGCTATCCAATTACGAAAGGCAAATTAATTTGGGAGATCTGGATGCACAGTACATGCTTTTAATTGAAACACCGCAGGATAAAGTAAACTACATTCTAGATAATATGGATGACATCGTATTGACAATTCCAACATCAGATGCACCAGATTGGATGGTGTCTGAAATAAGTGCAACATATCAAAATTAAGAAATATATTATAGTAGATATGACAAAAGTGGTAATATGAATAAACCCAACATTTCAACTATAATTGTTATAATCTGTCTTTTGATAATTGGATTATATGCAATGGGAGAAGTGAATTATTTTTCATCAAAAATAATTGTTGAAAAAAATATAGATTCTCCCAAAATCCTAATCCCTTCAATTGGAGTTGAAGAAAAAATTAACAATGCATCATTGAATCAGGGGGTTTTAAGTGACCCTGGAGAAAATATACCTACTGAAAACCCTGTGATATTGTATGGGCACAGGACACTTCAGGGATCCCCATTTTTAAGGCTGAATGAATTGGATATTGGAGACAGCTTTACCTTAGAATGGCCCGGAGTTGGAGAATTAACATATAGTGTTGTAAATACAAGCATTGTACCTGCAGGCTATGAATTAAATGCTGAAGGAGAGAACAACACTTATTTAATTACCTGTGATCCGATCGGTTCAACAGAAAACAGAATAATTGTCGAGGGCGAACTAATAGACAGCAAACCAGTAAACACAGAGATTATTAAAAATAATCCTCAAGAATCAAATGCCCTTATAATTTCCGCAGCATTTTTGGCAATTGGTTTAATCTTCAGTTTCTTTTATCCAAAGGACAATAGAATTTATATCCTGGCGACTGTGATAATCATATCCGCCGTGCTATTTTACTGTTGTATCAATCCGATTCCCTCTGAAATGATTTATGATAAGATAATATTTTTAAATGGAGGACTATAATGGACGTAGATAAGGAATATTTTTCAAACATAAGTTCAAGAGAACGAGCGATATTTGAGGGTGCCATCAGCATGGGTGCCCTGTTTCATCAGTTTGTAGGAACCCCAGTCAATAAGGATTCAAAAGAAAGTCTTGAAAAGGCCATGGAAGAATCTTTAAACCTGCAGCCGGCAATAGAAAAGGTGGAAGTTGAAATCCGTTTTGATAAACTTGAAGAATCAATGACCGAGTTTGACTACACTTCCCTTACCGGAGACATGCTGGACGTTAAAATCCATACAAAAGTTGATGATGTTTTAGCGATTATCAGAATCGAATTTATTGAAGAGTTAAATTATCCTTTGATGTATGTTGAAGATATTGAAGATTAATATATGTCTTTTAAATCTTCCAACAACTCTTCCAAATGATTTCTTTTTATATGATTCATTAGAACTACACGAATAGCGACTGGACACTTAGCAACTGATACTTTCCAACCCAGATTCTCTAATTTTTCTGCCAGTTCATTAGTATCCATAGTCGGATGATTGAATGCAACTATATTTAATTCGGGCTCGCAGATAATCTCATAGCCCAATTCCTTTAGCCCTTCAGAGAAAAATTTAGTGTTGCCCATTAAGTTTTGAGAAATATTGGAATAACCTTTTTTTCCAAGATATTTCATTATCGCATAAGTTGCAGCAGATGAAGCGCCTAGTCGGGTTCCAACAATAGTGGATTGTGTTTTAACAGTCAGATATGGTGAATCAACTGCCATCACTTCCAAATATTCTTCACATCTGAATATAATTCCACCGGCAGGAATCGGAGCCAATCCCATCTTATGAGGATCAACCGTTATGGAACAAACCCCTTCAAGTGAAAAATCAAATACGGGCAAATCATGACCCAATTCCCTTAAAAATGGAATTGAAAAACCTCCAAAAGCAGCATCAACATGAAAATAGATATTATTTTCAAAAGCAATTTTGGAAATCTCTTCAATCGGATCAATTAGTCCCAACTCAGTAGTTCCGGCAATTGCAACAATTGCTACTGTTTTATCAGATATGGACTCTTTTACTGATTCAACATCAATCTTATAATTTTCATCAAGTTTCGCTTCAACGATTTTTAGGTTTAACATGTCTGCAGCTTTTTTAAATGAAAAATGAGCAGATTCAGGAATAATTATCTCCCCATTTGTTATTCCTTTATATTTTCTTGCATGATTTCTAGCTGCTCTAATTGCCATTAAATTAGCTTCAGTTCCCCCAGTTACAATATTCCCATAAGCTTCATCTAAAGAGAGCAATTCACCAATAGAATTTATAACTTCCTTTTCGATATGTTTAGTTCCTTTAAAAAGCCCAGGATCTCCCAAATTTGTATCTAAAAATTTACAATATACTTCCTTTGCAAAAGGATGTGCCTCTGTACACATTGATCCCAAAATTCGACCATCAGCATAATCATGGTCTAATTTGTGAAGCTCTTCCAATTCATTTAAGATATCCTGTTTGTCTATTGGTTCATCATCCATAAAATAACCTAATTATTCGTTAAAATTAAAAATAAAAATAAAAAAAAAGAAAATAGAAAAATTATTCTATACGCTTACGGGCAGCATCAAGAATAATTTTCTGCTCTGCACGAGCAACAGTTTTTCTAACATCAGCAATAGCATCAGTGTTTGAAGATACACTTGTAATTCCAAATTGAACAAGTTTTTCGACAATATGAGGCACACTGCCTGCTTGTCCACAAATACTGCAAGTTACACCGGCTTCAGCACATTTTCTAATTGTTCTTTCAATCAATTTCATGACTGCAGGGTGTTCTTCAGTATAGTGTTTTGCTACAAACTCGTTGTTTCTGTCAACTGCAAGAGTGTATTGAGTTAAATCATTGGTACCTAAACTTACAAAGTCAATACCTACTTTAATATACTCGTCAATCATTATTGCAGCTGCAGGAATTTCAACCATCATACCAAAGTCAACATCCTTGTGAGGTTCGAAACCTACTTCAGAACAGAGTGCTTTTGCTTTTTTAAGCTCTTCAGGACTTTGTGACAGTGGAATCATAATACCAATGTTTGTGTATCCTTTCTCATGCAATTTTTTAATAGCTCTAAATTCGCATTTAAGGATTTCCGGCTGGTCAAGCTCTCTTCTGATACCTCTCCAACCAAGCATTGGGTTATGTTCCCTAGGTTCATTTTCTCCACCTTCCAAAGTGATAAATTCATCAGTTGGTGCGTCTAAAGTTCTGTACCATACCGGTTTTGGATAGAATGCATCAGCTACGATTTGAACATTGTCTGCAATTGTATCGATTAGCTCGTCTTCTCTTCCATCAGCAATGAATTTACCTGGGTGAATACCGGAAGTCAACATTAAATGTTCAGTTCTTAAAAGTCCAACACCATCTGCACCGGTCGCTGCTGCTTTTTCAGCTGCTTCAGGCATACTTACATTAGCTTTAACTTCAGTTACTGTAATAATTGGAGCAGCTTCAACATTGGCTGCAACAGGAGCCTCTTCTTTAGTTTCTGAAATTCCTTCAAATACCAATCCTTTTTTACCGTCCAAGGTAACTCCAGTATTTTCTTTTAATGTGGTTGTAGCATCTCCAGTTCCCACAACACAAGGAATTCCAAGTTCTCTTGAAATGATTGAAGCATGACAGGTTACTCCACCTTCATCGGTTACAATACCACTTGCCCTTTTCATAGCAGGGACCATATCCGGTGTGGTCATTGTTGTAACCATTACGTCTCCTTCCTTAATCTTATCTAACTCATCAATGTCTAAAACGATTTTGACTTTACCCGCAGCCATTCCAGGACTTGCTCCAAGACCTCTTACAAGAACTTGACCTAAATCGGAAGCGGCATCATCTTCGGTAGCCTCTTCAACATCGCCTAAGGTAGTAATAGGTCTAGCCTGTAATAAGAATAGCATATCTTTTTCAAATGCCCATTCAGTGTCCATTGGTTCTCCATAATGAGCTTGAACTCTTTTACCCATTTCAGTTAATTCAATGAGTTCATCATCAGACAATACTCTTTCCTTTCTTTTATCTTCAGGAACATCAACTTTTACACTTGTACCGTTTTCATCATTAGTGTACATTACCTTTTTATCACTAATTGTAACATTGATAATCTCATTATCTTTCTTATCAACTTGATAATTATCCGGAGTTACATCTCCAGATACAACAGATTCACCAAGACCCCAAGATCCTTCGATTAAAGCAATTTCTTCACCGGTTGAAGGGTTAACTGTAAACATTACACCTGCCTTATCTGCATTTGCCATTTTTTGAACAACTACGGCAATGTAAACTTTTGAATGTTCAAAGTTGTTTTCTTCCCTGTAGAAAATTGCTCTTGCTTCAAATAAAGAAGCCCAACACTTTCTAATGTATTCAATTACTTCATCGTCCCCAGAAACATGTAAGAAAGTATCTTGTTGGCCTGCAAATGAAGCTTCAGGCAAATCTTCAGCTGTAGCAGATGACCTAATTGCCACATCAGTATCATCCTCACCAACTTTTTGGCAAAGCTGATTATAATATTCACGAATGAATACAACCAAATCATTTGGAATTGGAGATTCAATGATAATAGATTTGATTTCTTCAGCTGCCGCTTGAAGAGCCTTAGTATCATTAATGTCAATTTCCTCAAGAATACTCATAACCTTATCATTAATTCCTGCCTCATCCATGAAATATTCATAAGCTTGAGCAGTTACAACAAAACCAGGTGGCACCGGAATGCCTGCTTGGGTCAATTCACCCAAATTTGCACCTTTTCCACCTGCAATCCCAATATCGGATTTAGATAAATCCTCAAATTTTACAACATACATGAAATATAACCTCTTGGATTAAAATATTAATAAATTGACAATATTTAAAAAGTAAAAACAAAGTCAATATTATATTTTATTATGTTTTTTAATGTTTAAATATTTAATGAAAAAAAGTTTTTGAAAAAAAATTAATGAATAAAAAAAGAGTAAAAAAAAGATTAATTAAATAAATCTATTTAATTAAGTCTTCGCCTTTGTCGACAACAATTTTACAAGGGACAGGTAATTTCATGCCTGCTCTTTTAAGTGCGACTTTAGCTTGTTCAAAGTTTTTAGCTTGACAATCAATAGTGATTATCCTTTGATCTTTTTTGACAATAGCTTCAACGGAAATAGGTTTACCGAAAGCATTTCTCATACCACTTTGAACCCTATCTGCTCCTGCACCAGTTGCCATTGGGTTTTCTCTTACGATTTGATGTGGGTAAACTCTTAATTTTAAGTGATAACCCATTCTTCCAGCTGCTCTTTGCATTAATCTGTTAGAAGCAATCCTAGCAGCTTCTAAAGAATTGTGTCTAATTTGAGCTGGTTTTTTAACAGCTAAACTTAATGAAACTGGAAATTCATCTTTTAAGTTACCCATATCGTATTGCACGATTCTTGAATTTGGGGTTTTTCTAATATAATCTCTTCTTGTATAAGCACGAACCATTATTATTCCTCCAAAATAAACATAAAATGTTTTTTAATTAAAGATAGCTAAAAATAGTAATTATCCAACAATAGCTATATAAAAATTATATCGTAATATAATAGAATAGTTAAATATATTGATTAACTTATTAATAAAGGTTACCCTAATTTTAAAATTTTGACAACAAAAATATTTTAGATGATAAAATACATATTCGTTACTATGAAGATTAATGGAAATATTACTTTCATATATAAAGATGAAAAAAATGCCAAATTGTCATTTGACTCACTTGAAGTTGACAATGAAAATTTCCTGCGTTCAAAATTAAATGGCAATTCCATTGATTATAATATGGAAAGTGAAAAGTTAGGAAGTTTTCTTGCTACCGTCGATGATTTGGTTGCTTCAGAAATTGTTGTTGAGAAAATCATCACAAAAACTAAACAATGAAAAGTTTTATATAAATAAAAAAAACATATATAAAATTAATATATATTAATTCGTTGAGAGAGTGTAATTTATGGAATGTTATTATCATCCTGACAGAGACAGCACAGATACATGTGCAATATGTGGAAAATCAATTTGTAAAGAATGTGGTTTAGAAATTGCTGGAAAAATATACTGTAAAGAATGTTTAGAAAAAATCGTAGGCCTTGGAATTGAAAATAAATCCAGTCAACCTGCTCAAGAGCCTGCAAGACTTAACAAACAACCTGCCAATGAAAATATTTACCAGACACAAGGCACTGAGAAAGTAGCTCAAACTCCTGAACCAACACATGAAATCAAACAGATTAGTGATGATTCACCATACAACATAAAAGACAATATTGAATATAACGGAGGTCTTGAAACATCATATCTAAACGATAATGAACCTGTTCAACCAAAAGCCGAACAACCTCAAGTTGCCCCTGAACCTCAAATTACACAAAACGAACCTGAATATATCTATCCAGATCATTCATATGAGCCTGCGCCAACAAGTGCCAGAGCTGAATTAGAAGACAAATATGAAAAATACTTAGATGATTTGTACTTTGATGAAAATGAAGTTCCTTTAGGAGAACAATTAGCAAAAGATGAAGAGGAATTCGGTTCATTAACCAGAAAACCATATACTCCTAGAGAAGAGCCACCATTAACACAAAAACGTGAAATGTCAAAACCGCCTAAAAACGAAACTCCAGAAGAGATGGAAGCAAGAATCAGAGCTGAAATCCTAGGCGAAAAAGAAGGTGGCAAAAAAATAAAAGATAAAAACATTCACAACTTGAATTACCAAGAAGAAAAAGAATCAATGGGTGCTGTAGACATTCTTTTAACCATTATCTTGATTCTGGTTATTTTAGTTGTCATTTACTACTTGATATACATATTTACATTAACTACATACTATCCAACATTCATGGATGCAGTATACGGTTTAACAAACCCTCAAAATGTAATTAATAATATATTAAGCCCTGCTCAATAATGAAATATTTTCATTATTGACTTTTTCTTTAAATTTTTCAAAACTTTCCTCATTTTTATAGCCCAATACTCTTATTTTAGATGGATAATTATCAATGTATTGGGATATTGTATTTTTAGGAATCGGATTTTCCAATATGCTCAGTACCCTTTGGCGAAAATGAGATGAAAATCCATGCAATATTGATTTTTCCAAAGTTTCAATGTCCCCATAAGGTCCGTTATCAATGATGTTTTTCGCTAATTTTTCATTGAATAAATTTAGGCCGGACAACTCGTTTAAAGAATAGTTATTTGCAGTATCCAAAATGCGTTCCTCATCACGAAGCCCATAAATTATGCCTCCGGATTTGATTTCACGCTTCAATACCTCAATGGTCTTTTGAGGCATCATGTCCAAGACATTATCAAAGTTATCCTGCAAAATGCTTTCACGAATTAAAGTGCCGCTTACCCCTTCTATCCTTTCAACAAAAATGAATTTACCTGCATAGTCAAAACCTATTTTTGACAGGGAATTTGAAAAAGACGTGATTACATAATTGTCTTCCTCAAGCTTGCCCTTTAGAAGAGTTTCCTTGGTGGTTTTGTCAACAATCTTATAAGGTTTGGAAGCAATGTGATGGCCCAAATTAATTCTTTTTAATATTTCATCCATCCCCTCAACGGGTTTGTATCCCCGAGGAATATAATCAGTATTCAACGCCTGAAACATTTTGCAAAGACACAATGAATATTGGCCGGATCCCATTATTCCCATTGGCGGGCCTTCAACAACAATGTCTGCACCAACAGAAATTGCAATTTCTGCCCTGACATGTCTTGGCAATATATATGGTATGCCTCTCCCACTTCTTTCAAATAATCCTGGCACAATAGCTACAAATAATGACTCCGGAAACATTTCCTTAGCGGTTTTCATGCAATGAAAATGACCATTGTGCAAAGGATTATACTCAGTGAAATCCGAGACCAAAACCGTGTCTGAGGCAGTGTATGAAATTTTAGACCCACAATTCAAATCATCATGAAATAAATCCATATCCCTTTTAAGAATATCTGAAACTTGAGACATAATAAAAAATTTAGTTTTTAGATTAAAAAAAAGTTATGTTTTAAAAATATTAATGACAAATATTGAATTGAAAGGTGATTGAAATGGATTTAGTCTTGAAAAATTGTAAGTTAGTTGACAAAGATGGAGAATATTTTATAAAAGTGGAAAATGGAAAAATAGCAGACATTTCAAAAACTCCCCTGAAAGCCGAGGAAACAATCGATATTAAAAATAATTATTTGCTTTCCGGTTTTATCGACCCGCATATCCACTTTAGAGATCCGGGATTAACTCAAAAAGAAGATTTTAAAAGTGGTAGCCTAGCTGCTGCAAACGGTGGGTTCACAACCGTGATTGACATGCCAAACACTCTTCCAAAAACAAACACTTACCAATCACTTAAAGAAAAGATAAGAATAGCCAAATCCAAATCAGCGATTAACTTCGAACTCCAAATCGGTCCGAACAATTTAGATGAAATGAAAAAAATGATGAAGCTAAATCCTATTGCGGTTAAAGTTTTCATGGATCTGGAAAGTGATGAAAGTCTAGAAAAGATATTCAATGACCTATCCATTTTAAAACAGACCACCAATTACAACGGCCTTGTTGCAACACACTGTGAGAAAAAATCGATAGTTGAAAAAGAAACCGATAAACTAAAGCAAAAAGATGAAAATACCGCTATTGATTATACCTATGCCCGACCAACCCGATCCGAAGACGAATCTGTAAAGCAGGCAATTGAACTTGCAAGGGCAAATGATTTACGATTGCATATCTGCCATCTAAGTTCAAGCAAATCATTAAGTATGGCAAAAAGTGCAAGCAAAAGCATGCCTGTAAGCTGGGAATTTACACCTCATCATTTATTGCTAGATAATTCTTCGTACAATATATATGGCACATTCATTAAAACTAATCCTCCACTAAGACCTGAAAGAGACAGGGTTAGAATTAGTGATTTGGATGAAAACTCAATAATCGGAACCGACCATGCGCCCCATACACTTGAGGACAAAAACAAAGGAGTTTGGACATCTTCACCAGGAATTCCAAACCTTGAAACTGTAGTGCCCCTTATTTTAACCGAAGTGAACAAAGGAAATGTGGATTTCTCAATAATTCCAAAAATTTTCAGTGAAAATGCCGCCAGGGTTTATGGGTTAAGTTCAAAAGGAAAAATAGAAATTGGCTATGATGCCGATTTTACAGTAATAGACCTAAAGCAAAAAGGCAAATTCAACATTGATGAATTTAAAACAAAAGCAGAATACTCACCATTTGAAGGATGGGAATACATTGGAATGCCCGTCATGACCATAGTCAATGGAAAAACAGTTATGGATAAAATATAGTTAATTTAAAAAAAAGAAAAAAAGTAAGGTGTGTTTACACACCTATTTGTAACATAATGCGTCTACGCTACATGCCTCAATACATTGACCACATAAGGTACAGAATCCTGCAATTGGTAATTTAGGATTTTCTGTTTTGTGAATCATATCATATGGACATGCTTCGATACAATCACCACATTGATCACATTTAGATGGGTTGAATGCAATTCTGTCTCTTTCTACTGCTTCACCATCAATGGTGACTTCGTATTTTTCGACTTTTAAAGCATCGTTAGAACACATTGAAGCACATGCTCCACATCTAATACAACTTGTGAAAGATGGTTCTGCATCGGTTTCTACTAAAGCAGGGCAGGACATACCAGTTTTGGTAACTACACGAATAGCTTCAGTAGGACATTTGTTTGCACATGCACCGAGGAAATCACATTTTTCTACATCTCTTCCAATACCTTCAGCATCTACAGGTGCTCCTTCACCCCATTCGACATCAATTTCTAATGCATCAACAGGACAAAGGTTTACACATAATCCACATGCCGCACAGACACTAGGAATTGCAACAGTTAAACTAGCGTTGTTTGCTGCAATAAAGTCTCCAGGACATGCTTCTACACAAGTGTTACAACCTATACATTTAGCTGAATCGAAAGTAAATGATTTGATTTCTTTAGTACGTTTGACTGGTACTTTTTCAGCAATGAATATTGCATTCCAAGGACAGGTTTGAGAACATAAACCACATCTAATACAGTCATCGTTAACAGTAACAGGACTTCCAACTTCTTCAAGAGAAATTGCATTTACAGGACAAGGTTCTACACAGGTTCCACATCCAACACAATCTTGGATATAAACTGGTCCTTTTCCTTTGAGATCTAACTCATATTCTGCAGGTTCTTTGACGCCAGGAATTCCAATTACATCAACTGGGCAAATGTCAACACATTTTTGACACATTACACAGAAACCTTCAACTTCTTTTAATTTAGCCCCTGTGACTTCAATAGTTTCTTGAGGGCAAACTTCAGCACATTTACCGCAGGAGTCACATAAAATTGAATTAAATACTAATCTTGCTTGTTCTATGCCTTCAGCAACTTCGTACATTTCAACTTTTAATGCACCGTTAGGACAAACGTCTGCACATTTAGGTTCGCCACCACAAGTGTCACAGTGGATAATAGCATTTGGTGTTACATCAATAGCTGATGTAGGGCAAGTACCTTCACAAGCACCACATTTAATACAGCCATCTTCGTTAAATACAATCATTTATAAAAACCCCCTTAAATTTAGAATTTTTTAATGAGGTTTCCTTCACTGTCTACAATATCTACTTCAGCTAATCTCATTTGACTATCCATTGAGTGGGTAGCACAAGATAAACATGGGTCGTAAGCTCTGATAACCATTTCCATTAAGTTGAAGATACTATCATCTACTTCTACGCCAGGTTTGATGTAGTCTAAAGCAACTTGGTGAATACCCATTTCCATAGCTGGGTTGTTTTGGATTGTAGCTACAACAATGTTAGCGTAATTACATAATCCATTATCATCTGATTCATAATGGTGGATTAAAGTACCACGAGGAGCTTCTACAATACCTACACCTTTACCTTCAGTTCTTTCTAATTCATCAGGGAATTTTTGTGCTGATAAATCTTCTTCTAATGCTGCAGCAGCACATTCAGCAGATGCTAACAATTCAATGAGTCTAGCATAGTTGAATAATAATGGTGCTTGAGCATATCCGAAAGCATCACGGAAAGCTTTGAGAGCTTCTTGTGCAAGAGGTGCTTCTTTAGGCATTTGATCACAAACATTAATCCTGGATAATGGTGCAACTCTGTAAATACCTTCTGGGTATCCCATTTCTTTAATGTATGGGAATTTTAACCAGGAGTAAGGTTTTACATGTTCAGCAACATAGTCGGTATATTCTTCGTTTCTGTATTCGAACATGTCACTACCATCTTTGTCTCTGAATCTGATGTTACCGTTATATACATCCCAAGTTCCGTCAGGTTTAACAGTACCACAGTGTCTTGTGTCACCGAAGTTACCTAATGAAGATACTAAGTCAATGTTTTCTTCAAATACAGGAATAGCTAAGTCTAAAGTAGCTTGAGCTAATTCAACATTGTCTTGAGCTCTTTTAAGTAAGTCTTTTTGAGTTTCATCATCTAATTCGGTAGAAATACCACCAGGAGTGGATGAAGTAGGGTGAATAGGACGACCACCGATTTTTCTAACCATTTCTAAACCGTTTCTTCTGATATTAATAGCTTGAAGTGCAATTTCAGGCATGTCTTTAATAACTTGGAAAACGTTTCTGGTTTTTCTAGTTCCGTTAGGAATAATTAAATCTGGTGCAGCTAAGAAGTAGAAGTGAAGAGCGTGGGAGTGCATGTAAGAACCCCAGTTCATAATTTCTCTCATTCTGTATGCAGCAGGTAAAATTTCGTAATCGTCATATCCGAAAATTTGGTCCACTGCTTTTGCAGCTGCTAAGTGGTGTTGTACATCACAAATACCACAAATCCTAGGTACGAGTCTTGGCAATTCTTCAACAGGACGGCCTGTTAAGAATTTTTCGAACCCTCTGAATTCCATAACGTGTAATCTTGTTTCTTCCACGTTTCCTGCATCGTCTAGATGCACAGTAATTTTTGCGTGTCCTTCAATACGAGTGACAGGCTCCATAGTAAGCTTAACCATTTTATTCTCCTCCTTTCTGCATTTTCATTGGTACTAAAGCAGCAGGTAATGTGTAACTGTAGAAAGTACCTACAATATCATCTAATTGATCAGCAACAGTTTCTGGATCAACGGTTTTATCTTCTTGTACACCGTAGTCAGATGCAATCGCACTGATCATTTTTGCTCCTTGATCTAATACTTTAGCAGTAGGACCATAACATCCTCTACATTGGATACCAATGGAAGGACATTCTGCACCACATAATGATACGGTAGCAGGACCCATACATACTAAACCTTGACTGATTAAACATAAGTCAGGTTCAGGAGCACCAATTTCAAATTGTCTTTTAATGAAGTCCATAGCTAAACCAGCAGGTGGTTTTTCTCTAGGACATACTTCACAAAGGTTAGTTGAAGGTAATTCGATTGTTTCTCCTCTTAATAATGTTAAAATAGCTTCAGCTACAACATCAGAACGAGGTGGACAACCTGGAATCATTAAATCAATATCCATAGCTGCACTGATAGGTCTTACTCTGCTTTCGAGATGAGGAACATCTTCGTGAGGAATAATTCCTTCAGGGTTTACAGTAGATACAGAATTAATGTATGCTTCTTCTTCTAATTCTTCAACAGTCCATAAGTTACCGAGACCTGGAATACCTCCGTAACATGAACAAGTACCGTAAGAAATAACCATGTTAGCTTTTTCATTTAACATTTCAGCTAATTCTCTGTTTTCTTCGTTTCTTACTCCACCTTCTACGATAATAATATCTAACTCTGGTACTTCATCATATTTAGTATCCATGAGCACAGGGGAAAATTCGAAATCCGCAAATTCCATAACATCAATTAAGGATTCGTGGAAATCCGCAATGGATAAGTGGCAACCGGAACATCCGCCAAACCACATAGTTCCTATTTTAACTTTATCTGCCATATTCATTCCTCCAATCTAGTTTTCAGCATCTAATTGTTGTTTCAATGGAGCTGGACCTAAATCTTTGATTCTGTTAACCATCATTTTAACAGATTCAGAGAATTTTTCACCTTCGGATGCGGAAATCCAGTCGTGGTGTACTCTTTCTTTTCCAATTCCCATATCTTCAACTAATCTATAGATTAATCTCATTCTACGATCTAATTTGTAGTTACCTGCATCATAGTGGCAGTCACCCATGTGACATCCAGCTACAAATACACCGTCAGCACCTTCTTTAAATGCTTTTAAAACAAATTGTGGGTCAATTCTTCCAGAACACATTACACGAATAACTCTAATATTCGGTGGGTATTGCATACGTGCAGTACCAGCTGTGTCTGCTCCTCCATAGGAACACCAGTTGCAACAAAACATTACAATTTTTACATCATCAGCCATAGAGTTTCTCCTCCTCTATAAATATTTTTTACGTTTTAGAAAAACTTTCGTCTTTCAAAAACCCAATTTTAAAGTTTTTTAAAAAATTTTAAAATTTTATTTTAAGGAAATACTGTTTAGGTACACCTTAAAATCACAATTTTACGTACGTAATGAGCTAGCTCAGCATTACATTATGTACTGATTAATATATTTCATTAATAATTAATATAAAGGTTACTTAGAAAATAAAGTCAAAAAGTTTATATACTATGAAACTAAATTTTTGAAAAAAAGAAAATAAAGATAAAAAAAGTAAAAAGAGATGAAATTACATTCCATCTACACTCATATCAATCATTTTTTGAGTCTGCTCAGCCAATTCATCAGGAAGGCCTGTTATATCCATGTTTAAAAATCCTCTAACAATCATGGATTCGGCTTCCTCCTCGGCAATTCCACGGGAAGTCAGGTAATTGATTTCCTCTTCAGAGATTTTACCGACAGCAGCTTCGTGAGACATTTCCAAATTAGCAGAACTGGCCTCCAATTCAGGAACAGCATAAATAAAACTATTATCATCCAAAACTAATCCGTGACATTCCAAGTGTCCTTTGACGCCAGGCACGGTACCTGCAAGATGTCCTCTGGAGTAGATTTGTGATTCATCCTGTGAAACCGCCCTTGAGATAACTTCACCACGAGCTCCTTCAGCATTCAGAAGAACACGGGATCCCACATCAATTATTGAATCCTTTTTACCTCCCTGAATACTTTGGAAAATAGCTCTTGAGTTAACTCCATCACAGTAAGCGGTAGGATAAGACTGCAGTGTACTGACAGGACTTGTTAAAATGTAATTATTAATATAAGTTGAATTGTCTCCCAATTTTACACCGGTTCTAGGACGGACTTCAACCTGTTCTGCCCAATTGTGAACCATAGTGAAAGTGATTTTGGAACCCGGTTTCAGATACATTTCAGAAACGCCCACATGCATTGCAGAAGATATGTCATCTCCGGTTGCACAACCGGTAATCAAATGCAATTCGGAGTTTTCCTCAGCGATGATTACATTATGAGCAGTCTGCATGATATCCTCATCACTAATAAACATGCATGCCTGAACAGGCATTACTTCACAGGTTCCCGGAAGGGACCTTACAAAGTAACCGCTTTTAATGCCATCTTCCTTCTCACGTAACGCTGTTTTAGCAGTGTATTTATCTGCATCGGGTTTAACAACATTCCAAATGTAATCTTCAAGCCAGCTGTATTTTTCAAGTGCAATGCCAATGTTCATCACTTCAATTGAATCGGACATTGAATTGTTTGTAAAAATATTACTCTGATCAACCTGCAAGAATGAGCCAGACCTGTTTTTCTCATCGGTATCCACACCGACTTTCAGCAAATCATTTTTGGTCTGTTTGTTTAAGTCATCCAAATCATCAATTAAATCCAAGGCATTGACTGCTTCATCGGTGAAGTTTTCGATAGTTACATCAGCACCTATTGCAGCTTTTTTATCTTTTGCTCTTTCAGCATCCTCATAAACATTGCGCACACTCAACACATCCATTAAAGCCGTTTTTTCTAATATCTTCAAGAATTTCAGTAGGGTTTCCAGAACAAGAAATTACCCCATTCATCAAAACATGTGCCTTGTCGGCACTGACAAAGTTTAAAATATATCCCAAATGAGTAATCAAAAGTCCGCTTCTTTTTCTTGCGCCTTGTGGCTTGTCTTTATCAAGCAAGGTTCCTATTTCAGAAGCAAGCAACTCTACATTTTCAATATCCACACCAGAATCCGGTTCATCAAACATTGTGAAATCCGGCATTTGAGCAAGTAACTGTAAAATTTCAGAACGTTTTACCTCTCCTCCGGAAAATCCATAGTTAACATCCCTGTCTAAAAACTCATCACTGAACTTAAGTTGCTTAGCCAGATCTTGCATCCTTGGATTTAAATCTTCATTTACATCTTGATTAGAAATAATCTTTATCAAATCTCTAACGGACACTCCTCTAATTGATGGAGGAGATTGGAAACTTACGCCAATACCTAACTTAACCCTTTCAGCAGTAGTCAAATTAGTAATGTCCTGACCTTTAAATTTAATAGAACCTTCTACTATTTCATATTGTGGAAAACCTAAAATAGTTAAAAATAAAGTACTTTTACCAGCACCATTAGGTCCTAAAAGAACATGAGTTTCTCCTTCAGCTATTGAAAGATTGATGTCCTTTAAAACTCTTTTACCGGCCACTTCAACAGCCAAATTTTCTATTTCAAGCAACATACAATCACCTTTTAAAATAAATATGAATTTGTTATATACTATAATAGTATAATTTCCAAAATATAAATAGTTAAGTAATACAGTTAAAAAAAATTATAAAAAAAGAGTAATAACTGAAATTATTCAGTTACAATAATAAATTCGCCGACTTTTTCAACTTTAGCAAAAGGAACTAACAACAAGTCTCCGTTTCTTTTAGCGCCTTTAACATGAATATTGCGGTCACTTTCTATCCTAATAGCAATATCAACGATTTTACCGGTTTTTTCATTGATAATTAATTCGTCCAATACACCAAGAATACGTGCATTGTTGGTAGCTACTTGATAGTTTTTAATTTCACTCCATAATTTTTCTTCTCTTTTAGGAATTTGTTTATTTTCCATTTAATCACCTGATAAAAATAATTTTACTTATATAATTATTAAACTTCATTATATTTAAATATAATATTCGTGATACAATTTTTCTGCAATTTCACTATCTGGAATTGTATTAATATTTAAGGCCAATTCCACTTTTTTAAGCACCAGCTGAGTTTCATCCTGTATGATGTTTTCGCTCCTTAAAATATTCAATCCCGATGGAACGCAACCGTTGAAATCATATGAGTAATCCAATCCCAATTCCTTGAAAATCTCAACCGGAACAATAACAGACAATGCATCCTTATCGGTTTTAGAATAATAATCTAAAACATAATCAATGGTTTCAGCGGATATGAATGGCAAGTCTGCATTAATAAAGAGCAGCGTATCTTCTTTGGACATTTTTTCGAAATAATCCAAAATGTAAGACAAGTCCTTGAGATAATCTTTTCCGGAAGTATCCAAGATAATAAAATCCTCATCAAGGGACTTCAGATATTTTGTAGTTTCGCAAGTGTTCGGACTGACTGCAATAACGATTTTGTCGATTGATTTGGAAGAATTTAAATTGTCAAGTACATATTTAATCAATGGTTTGTCATGTAATTTGAAGAGAGGTTTTTCTTCGGGAACCTTGAGTCTAGTTCCCATACCTCCAGCCATCAAAATTGCATAAATCATGATAAACCAACAAGGATTATGCGAACTTGCCGCCCATCATTTTCATACGGTCTTTGAGAATGCATCGTCCACCCTGTTTACCCCCAATAGGCACTTTAGGTGTTCCCATTGAATTCATACAACGGGCCATAATAGCAGATCCTAATGCTAGACCGTCTTCAACAAAAACGATATTTTCAAATTTGTCCTGAACAGCCTCTAAAATTAAGTCAGGTTTGCGGCCTGTAATACCCGCCCTTCCGGTAATACCTAATGCAGAACCCGGAATAATGACATTTTCCTTAAATGCCACGTCAAGAACACGAGTAACAATATTGGTACTTACATAATCCAATGTTGAAAGCAAGGTTGCAAGGCCATGATCATCATAGAACTGTGCACCCAGTTCCATCAATTCAGGAAGTTTATCCCCATTGAATCCAACATCACAACCAATCAGAGTAGTGCCTGCATTTTCAGCGGCTTCAGGATTTACCGGTACGGTACCGAATCTGTCAACATCCATCGGCACTTTAGTGATATTAATCAGTTTGTGAGCTTCAAGGGCATTTGCTTGAGCCTGATCATGGTTAGCCTTTTTCATTGCCTTTTCAGAATACAAGTCTAAAGCAGCACCATTTTTCTTATCAATTTTTCCAGAACCCCTAGCCAAAGAGTCACTTACAACACCTGCAAGACCCAGGAAGTTACCAACAGTATTTGCATAAGGTTCATTGTCATTAACTATACGGCCTGCCAAAGTGGAACCGAAATCCAGGGACACACAAGGGTTTCTATAGTCAACATCAGTCCATTTAGCACCCAATTTGATTCCGGCAGTAACAAGTTCCCCTTCCATTTCATTTGCAACTGTTTCTTTTCCTTCAGGAGGAACTACACTCACAACAGCCCCATCAAACATGATATTCTCCAGAAGTGAATGTTTTTGCAATCTTTCAGGAAGTTGAGAAATGCTCATTGCAGGAGACATTTTACGTGGAGGAATATCCGCTTCAAGACATCCGTCCGCCAATGCAATAATCAATTGTCCTGCCTCTTCAGCAGTTGCAAAACCTGCAGTTACTCCAGTTGACCTTACAACAAAATCCAAATCCTCATCCTTATCAACTTGACATTTCTTAAGAGACTGCAACACAGTATCTCTAATTAATTCAGTAACAGCTTCCTTAGAAAGTTCAATACCCCAAACAGTCTTACCAAAAACCTCTTCATTAGGTTTAGGAGGGCGGATATCCCTAGTCATTTTAACTGTTTTATTTAATAAATAAGATTCACTGGTGTTTAGATTAGTGGCCATCACAATAGATTTTGTAGTGGTGTTACCTAATTCAACGGAAGCAGTTACATAAAAAGTATCAGGCTTTTTAACAGCCCCCGGACTTGCGGGACCTGCCCTTTGAGCTCTTAAAGAAGCCAGATTACCTTCTTTTGAATGAGCAATAATAGGCTTAGGACCTCTATTAAATAGTTTACTTAAAAAAGACATTATTTTAACCTCTCCAAATTAAAGTTAATTAATAATCTCTTTTTATAATAATATAAATTTTATTAAAAATTTTTAAAAAATAATTGAAAAAAAGTAAATAAAAAAAATGATTAGATGAAATGAATCATCTAATCGGGACCCTTTATATCTATAATAAGTTGTTAATAGGGTGGTCTTCTACAGGTTCGGTACCGATATCTTTTGCTGCTTCAGCAATCATAATATCAGCCATACCACAAGCAGGGAATGCGAGTCTTGCGTTTTCGATTGGTCCGAAAAGTACGAAGTCTCCACCAGCCATTTGTTGTACGATGTTAGAACCTATATCACAAACAGGCCATGCTTCTTTGTGTTCTTTTTTGTATCCTCTTAACCAGTCCCATGCAGATGGAACATTGTGAATACCGGAGCCTACTGGGTATCCCCATTTAGCTTTTACTGCGTAAGATGTTCTTACAGCAGGTCCTGCACCTTGACCTAATGGAGTTACTGCTACGTCCATCCAAGGTTTGGTGATTCCACATTCGTCAGCCATTTCGAGAATACCTTGATCAATTACGTCTCCACCAGTTTCCCAGATTTCGATTTTTCCTTCTACACCAGCTTTCATTGGGTTGAAACCTAATAAAATGGATGCATCGATGTCTGAGTTTTTAACTGCTTCGATTTCACCAGGTTCTGCTGCCATACTTATGGAGTTGTAAACAGCCCTTTCACATAATCCAACATCTTGAACGTATTCTACACCTGCAATTTTAGCTGCAGCTGCGGTTGAATCGATAAGGAAAGGTTTGTCACAGACGTCTCCTACAAATTCTAAGTATTTTACCATAGCTTCTGGAGTAGCACCGAAAGTTTGTACAACACAAGGGTTTCCGGTTACATCAGACATTTCTTCCATTGTTTTAATTCTTTCTTCAGCAGCATCTTTATCAAAGATACCTTCTTTTTCATCACTAATAATATTGTGTCCGCCGTAAAAGATAGTTCCTGCTAAAACGGTAGGGTATTCACCAGGTTGCCCACCCATTTTTACTCCAGCAATATCAACGACGATTTGTTCTTTATCAAATCTTAACATAAATATAAACCCCCTATAATAAGGCAGATAACATTGAAGCTACACCGAATTTTATAGCCACAATTAAAATAATTAATCCAATTATAATACCGTATAAGATACCAACATCTCTACCAGTTTGTTGGCCTAAACGTTGGTAATATTCCCCAACAGTGAAATCAACTTTTTCTTCTGCATCATCTAATTTTTCGATAATTTGGTTGAACTCATCTGAGGAAACCATGACTTGAGGTACTGAATTATCTTCTTCACTCATAATAACACCCCTAGAATCCTAGTAATTTTGCAATTAAAGGAATAATCACGATTAAAAGTATTGCAATACAAGCACCGTATGCAAAGCCTTTAAATCTGGTTGCAAGTAAACCTGCAAACAATTTACCTTCTCTTGCAAGGAGTTTTGAACTGTATTCAGCATCATCTGCTGCAGTTTTCATTCCATTAATATTTGGTTTGTTTGAAATTTGTACCATATTCGTCTCCTCCTTAAATCAAGAATAATACTCCGATTATTAAAGTAAAAGCTAATCCAATCATTATACCTTGAACTTTACCAGAATAATTTCCAGCCATGTTTCTTTGAACAGCTCCAACCATATCGATTTTAGTGTTTATATCCCTAATTCTTGCTTCGATAAGACCAGTTTCAGCAGAAACAACTCTGATTGCTTCTCCTTCATCTTCTTCTCCACCATCGTCATCTACAGAAATGACCATAGCTTCTTCTTCAAAAGCACCTGGATCTTTTTCTACGCATTCATTGATTTTTGATTGAATTGCCCCAATATCTTCTGTGTCGATTAAATCAACAATTTCTAATTGTTGCTGGAATCTTTCAACACCTTCAAGAGGAACATTTTCTACGAATGGAATAGCTCCAGTTGCGCCAATAATTTTCTTTTTGTCAGGGTCAGCACCATTTTCGTGTAAAGCTTTAAAACTTTGACCAGTAATGTGACCTTGCACTTCAGCACCAGCTAATATTAAGAAACGAATATTAGGGTTAGAAATAATATTTGCAACTACTTTTTCTATTCCTAAGTTTTCTGTTTTACATGGACCTGCAATAGCTGCACCAGAAAGTTCAGCTTCAATGTGAGAAGCTAAAGTTGTTACTGCAACAGGGCTTTCTGGATCACCGACAATGTAATCCCCACTGATAACCGGCCAGCCGTCTGCAGGAGCTTTTTTATCAGCCATCTATAAAACCCCCATCAATTGTAATATTGGCAATGCAGCAAATATGATGAATGTAGCTAATAAGAAACCATATACCATATTAGTTAATAACCCTGCAGTAACATAAGAACCTTCCCTTCCAGGGAAAGATCCGACAGGACTTGTATATGGGTCTAATGAAGCCATTAATTCATCAGCAGCCAATTCCACTTTTGCTACTTGTTCATTTACATCATCCATAGAAAGGAGAACAATTCCTGAACCTAAAGATGATCCGATAATCCCAGTTACTGGGTCATATGCGAAATTCATTTCAGGTACAATTTGTACCATAGGTAACATTTGAGCCATATTTAATTCCTCCTAATCTATTGATCCACTTTAGGCCATAATCCAGCCCATTTGGTTGAAGCAGCATCATTACATGAAGCAAGTACGAATGCTCTGAATGAAATAATCCAACCAATTAAACCTACTATGAATACAATGAACCAACCTAATCCACCTGAAGCAACAGACATGAGACCAACAAGTGTCATAGATAAGAATGCAGTAGAACATGCACATTTTAAGGTTCTTAATTGATCTTCGTTAGGTCCTAAACATGCGTTGAATGGGTGTTGGATAGCCATAGTACACAAGATAAATAATACTGCAATGAAACCAGTTGCAACAACATTTTCATAAATAGCAGCCATATCATAAGTACCTGCAATAGCAACTGAAAATGCGAGAATTGATAAGGTTGCAGCACCAGCAATTTCAATAGTACATTGAAGCATAATAGGTATTTTCATTCCTACAATTTTAGTAGCAACAATTGCAATGATTGCACCGATGATTACAGCAATGACAAAAGCTGCAACTGGTCCAACAATAGCCATTTTTAAGATAGTTGCTAAACTAATACCTGCTAAAGCAGAGATTACACCAACGGATAAAGACATGTATCCGATAGATGGTACACCAGTACCTAAACCGTAACTTGCTACTCTACGAATAGCATCGGCACCCCATACGATAGCACAAACAGCACCAAGACCTGCAATAACAGATCCCATATCTCCTAAGAAACCAGTGAGATAAATAGCAATTAATGCGCCAACAATACCTACAGCGAGTAACATTGTTGAGCTTACTGCACCTGCAGCTGCACCATCAGCACTTCCACCAGCAGACATTTTAAATACCTCCAGTTAAAATAATACAAAAGATTCCGACAACGATAGATGCGATAGCACAAGCAATAGCTCCAGTACCAATTCTTTTGAATTTTGGATCGTGCATACCTTCGATGGTACCACCAATGTTATATGAAGCAATTACTGAGTTAATAAAGAACACACCTACACCTAAAATAGCAGCTAAACCAATACTTACAGCAGGGTCAGTTACAAAAGAACTGTCTTGTACAGCATTGTAAATTCCGAAGTAGACTAATCCACCACCGAAACCACCAAGAAGACCTCCGATAAGACCACTTACAAATGAAGTTAAAGGTACACCGTGACCTTCGGTACCAGGAGTTTTGTAAGCTTCTTGGTTACGTTTGGTAATCCAGTCTACAGGTACTTTTGATGCTGCTGGTACAATACCTACACCGAAGATGTAGATTAAGTTTGCAATGAGCATAGTAATACCCATCATGATCATAGCACCAATTGCACCACCTATACCAACTATATAGAATGGTTCACCTGTCATAGTTGCCGCAGTAATAAGTCCTGTTAAACCTGCACCAGCAGCTAACATAGCAGTACCGGTACCTACACCAGTAGCGGTTGCCATAGCCGCAGGAGCTCCTCCTACAGGAATAAAGTGCACACCTGCACCAATCATAATACCGCCTATTGCGATGAATAAAATTAATGTAATTGGATCCATAATGAAACCTCCTTATTCGTCACCAGCTTCTTCAGCTTCTTCAGCAGCTTCAACAGGAGCTTTTTCAGCTTCTTCAATAATTTCTTCAGCAGGAGCTGCTTCTAAAGCGCCTTCATCATAAGGTCCATATTTGTTTCTAGCGAATACTTCTAATCTATCATCCATAACGATTAATAAAATGATGATTATAATACCAACGATAATACCGCCGTATGTTCCGAATACGACAGTGTTCCAGAAACTAAAGAACACAACAAGACCGAAACAGAAACCTGTTAAAGGTCCACCGAATTTAGCACAGAAGTTTACAACATCCATTGAGTTTTTAGCACCTAAAGGAGCTTTAGTAACAATATCCCCTTGAATAGCTACAGGAGTTCCTCCACCAAATTCGAATTTTTGATACTCACTTTCTGCACCATAGTGAACGTCCCCAGTTGAAGAACCGATAGCTCCTAAAGCAATACCCCAAAGCATTGCTAAGAGTGGTAATGGGAATACGTGTAATGGATCACTTGTTCCTAATGGAATGGTCATCAAGTAAGAAATTCCGACTATACAAAAACTAGTTATAAATCCGTGACCAACGATAGGTCCTAAAGATTGTGTTAATACATCCATAAATAATGGTTGTTCAAATTGGGATTGTCCGACAATCCTTCCCATGTGGGATGTAACAGTATAAATAGCGTGAACAAAAGCAGCGACACAAGCACCCATTGCAATAGCTACGATAGGCATCATGCCTAAAGACATAACTAAGTATGCAATAGCACCAGCAACACCACACCAAACACCATAAGCGACTGGTTCACCAGAAGCCGCCTTGTTTATCATACGGTGCAAATGTCCCATCTGTGGAGCAAGTTGAACTTGGGAGTTAGGGTTACTTTGAGAACCGATATCAGATTCTAAGTCCTCTGCAGCCCCTCCGATAGTAGCAACTGCACCCATTAATGCAACTACACCTAATGTTACAGGGTCCATAATTTTTTTCCTCCATATTATTTTATTAAATTGATCATTTAATAAACGTGAATAATTTATGATTTTTGTTCCTTACAAAAAATCAATTATGATTGAATTATGCCTAATAATTCTTCTGTAATATATAATATTTTATGACTTTAAATATAAATGTTTTGGATTTTTTCAAGTAAACTTGAATTTATAAAATGGATAGATAGGTGACGAATCACCTATCTACGTGTTTATCTATCTATTTTGCTGGAGTAATAGCAGTTCTTTCACCAGCAGGTTCGAATTCTCTTAATGCACCTTTAGCAAATTCTTCACGTACTTTACCGAAGTCAAAGACTAAGTTTTTGTCAGCAAATGCGATTTTTACTAATGGGTTGAAAGCCCAAGCGTCTCCACGAGCGGAGTGAGGTGCTTGTGCGATACCAGCGTATTCACCTTGGTGACCTACGTTCATTGCGTAGTTAGGATAGTTTGGTCCTCTCATTTCGAGTGGTAATCCTTCATCGTTTCTGATGGAGAATACGTTAGCTGCACCACATTGATCTTGTAAATCGAAACCGTAGAATCCTAATCTGGAATGTTGTTCTTTGTGTAAGTACATAGCTAAGTACCATGCGCTTAAACCAGTTTGAGCATTACCAGTAGCAAATGCTGTGGAAGCACCTGCAGCTGCGGAAACAACGGAAGCTCTTTGAGATCCACCGAAGTGAGTTTCGAGTAATGCTGGGTATTCTTCGTATTGTTCTAATGCGTAGAATGCTACTTCAGTACCTACATCAAGAACTGTGTCCATGTTGTTAGGTGCTGAGCATAAGTCACCGTATTTGTCTTCGACGTAGTCTTTACCGTAGTAGGTGAAGTCGTCTAATACGTTATCGGTGTATGCTGCGGTAGCATATTGGGTGAATCCTACACCACCAGACATGTAAGAACCTAACCAGATTTGGTCGTATAAAGCAGCACCTAAAGCTACTACTTCTAAGGTTGATCTTACAGGGTCGTCAGGATACATTCTGGAACCTTGACAGATATCTGCCATGAATCCGAATGGAACTCCACCAAGTTCGTTTTCTGCTCTTGCTCTTCTTACAGGTAAGTAAGTACCCATGTGAATAACTTCTGCGTGTTTGGATGCGTATGCGAAGTCACCAGTAGCTCCTTCACCAGCACATTGGTTGTATGCAGAAATCATTGACATACCAATTTGCATAGCAGACCATCTGGAGGTGTTACCACCGTCACAGACTCTTCCTACAATGGATGGAATTCTTACAGCTTGCCAAACAGCTCCGCCAACTTCAGCTTTTAAAGCTTCAGCTTGTTCTTCAGGGAACTCTTTGTTGATGTCTAAAACAAATGCGGAGTCAATTTCGTCAGCTAAATCGTCATCACCAGTGAAAACTTTTACGTAGGAATCTTGTACGATTAATGGGTCAGTTTCTACCATGTGTTCTTGAACTACTGCTGCACCAGGCATAGCGTGGTTTACAGTTTCTAAGTAGTGAGTAATTGTTTCAGGAGTTACTTCAATACCTAACCTTTTTTCAAGAACGTTGTGAGCAGTGTTTAATCCTACAATTACAGTTCTTCTAATGTCGTCCCATGCTTGTTGGATAGCTGCGTTGTTAACGTAGTGTAAATCGTCACCTTCTACGAAAGTATCAGTAGTAGATAATTGGTAGGACATTAAAGCCCTTTGACCTAAAGGAGTACCAATGTCTGGGTTGTACATTGGGATTCCTCTTTTTTCAGCGATTTCTTTACCTTCGTTTACAAATGCAGTTTTCTTTTCTGACTGAGTCCAACCACCCATGTTATAGAATTGGGTCCTTTTTTCTGTTGGGTCTTCAGTAAATTTCTTTTTCATTGCATCTAAGAATTTTTTATCAGCCATATTATCTACCATCCTGCTTCTGGATTGAATGCACCAAAGGATCTGGTAACGTGTATTCTTTGACAGACTTTTACAGCGTCTACGTCGTCTTTGTATGCTTCACCATCTATTCTGTAAATAGTGGTTTTTCCTCTTAAGGTTTCTTCGTCTAATGGTTCACCTAAGACTACAGGTTCGTCTAATTCCCTACCAACTTGGTCTTTAACCATTTCGACATTACCGGTATCTTTGTTGAATACTTGTCTTCTGAGCATATCAAACATTAAACCGTTTTCATCTAATCTTAAGGAGTGACCGTGTACACCTGCACCTCTAATACCGGTTCTTGCGGTATCGAAGTATTCGGTTTCTAAGAGATATTTTGAGATTCTTTCGATGTCTCTTTCTCTTGCTTCGATAACTTGTCTTCCGGATAATGTACCGGTATCGATTCCTCTAAATCTGCATAAGTAAGATCTAGCTCTTAAGAAAGGTTGAGCTGGAGCAAAGTACATGGAGTCTACGAATTGAATGTATCTGATCCTGTCTCCTGCTTTTGCACCTTCAATAGGTGCTACTAATTCTCTTACACTGTCATCTGGCTCGTCCATTTCATCTAATGGTGGGTGAACTGATTTGTATTCTTCACCTGGAGCTTTGTGACCTAATATTTTTACTACGTCTTCATCAGCGATTTCTCTTAACTTTTCTAACTCATATTCAGGGTTAGTGAAGTTTCTTCTGTTTTGAGCAACCTGAGAAGTACCTGGATAAATTTGTACCATAATTATGCATCTCCTAATGCTAATTTAACTTTTCTAATAATTTCATCTAATTTTTCCTGTGAAATTGTTTCACCACGGATAACCCCTGTAACAATATCATCGATAGTGCCTGCAGTTTTAATATTACTATCATCTGGCATGACTTTGGAAGTTTTAATACCAATTTTGGCAAAATCTTCACAGTCAACTGGTGACTCACAGATAATAATACAGTGTTTATTGACGTTCCTAAGTATTAACCTTGCTTTGTAAGTAATATGATTTGCAACTCCACCAAGGTGGACTACAAGTAATTTGAATTTTTGCATCTGTTCAACCTCTTTATCAGTAAGTCCGAACAGAGTTCCACCTGCTGCCGGAGCATCATGAGGAACACCAGCACCAGCATTTAAAACCATAGTACTTGTTAAAACATTAGCTTCACGTAAACCAAATGTAATTTCGCAAACTGGCTTGGTAATGTGTCTACGTCCTGGAGACATAGCTACTGCACATACATCTGTACCGCATTCGGCAAAAGTCCCTCTTTGAGCCAGGCTTCCACCTCTACCCATTCCACTTGCTTCCCTACAATCTACTACGTGAGTACAACGTCCTATCATATTAATCTAGTTATCCTTTTTAATTATATTCACATGGTCGTCGAATGTTGAATATTGATCTGTCATTCCGACTAATTCATCAGGAATTTCTTTATCTCCATATTTAATCCTATCAGTAACAGTTTTTTGCTTTCTGATGTAATTTGATCTGTCCTGATTAATATCAAAGCCAAATGGTATATGTTTTTCACATATTTCTCTGACATCATCAATAGTGGATTCCATGGTAATTTCCAAGAAAATTCTGGCAGTTTTAACTTGTAAAACAACATCTTCCCCATTTATAGTAATAACTCTACGTTCCCTATATTTTGGAGGCAGAGTTGCTTCGCCTTTAGGAAATCTTGGACCGTGGATAACAGTTCTTCTTACATCTTCAAGTGATTCCAAGTCATTTAATAACTTTTCAGTAGTGTCACTTCCAAGAACTCTGTAAGGAAATATCTCAATATCCATTATATGACCTTCAAATTAGATTTGATTAAATTAATTAGATGTCACCTTTAATTTCTTCAGCTGCAGCTGCAACTGCTTTAATAGGTTCTCTGAATTCGTCAATTTGGCTGTATACTTCTTTAATTAAACCAGAAGTTGCTTCTGGTGAAAAGAGTTGTGTTCCTGCATCTAAGGACATAGCAGCAGCTACACAAGGGATACAGAATCCTTTACTGTGTCTGGTTACAACGTGGTTACCGTTGAAGAGACCAGGACCTCCACCACCGTAAATGGAGTGACTGAAGAAGGAGAATCCTACAGCTACACCTTCAGCTCTACCATAGTCGAGACCAGGTAAACCGGTAGCGAATTCAAGGTTGTCGTTGAAGTATAATAAAGTAGATGGAATACCTTGAGCAGCACGAGCTGCACCAACGTTAACCATAGTTGCTGCAACAGCACCAGCAGCAGCATATGCATTCCATTTAGCTGCGTCATCGGTGTCGTAAATTGCGAAATCGGTTAATTGTTCTTGAGGAGCAATAATACCATCTGCTTCTGCACGAGCAATAGTTGCTTGTACGATACTACCAACAGTACCTTCAGTTGCGTTGTCTTTTACTAAGTCATATACTAAGTTATCAGCGTTTAAACCTTGGTAAGCTAAACCTAATAAGTGTAATCTTTCGAATGAACCTAATGCGTCAGCCATTTCAAACATTGCAGTTTGTTCAAAGATAGCAGCTAATGCAGTAGCTTCAAAAGTGTTTTTCAATGTAGCAGCAGCGAAGTCGTTTGCTTTTACATTTCTTAAACCGTAACCTGCACCTTCGAGTTTTTGTGGAATGTCTAACATGGTTGCGATGTTGGATCCTTTGTAGTCTACAGATTGTGGGTATCTACCTAATACTGCAGCTTTTACGAAGTTTGCATCGTAAATGTCTACACCACAAACATCAATTACAGATTGTACTAATGCGGAAGCACTGGATAATGGAGCTGTTGAGTATTCAGCAGCAACATCAATTCTTTTAGTTGGTACTTGTACTAATAACCTTTTTCCTCCGGAAATAGGTGTTACAACAGTATCATCGTCTGCAGAAATTTGGATAATTTCTTTCATTTTGTCTGCGATTGCTTCTGCGTTATCTACAATAGCGAGATCTAATTCTCTACCTAAGATTCTAGATTTGTCTCCACCAACAGATGCTGTTTTTACAGATTTTTCGAGTCCTTCTAAGTTTACTGCAACAGTTCTTTTAACACCTTTTACGATGCTTTGAATTGCAGGGTTTCTTAATGGACTGATAGCTTCGATTGGTACGTCAGATGCAATTTCATTGCCTCTATCATCGAATAAATCGATTTTATCATCAAACTTTGCCATTTTTTCCCTCCTAAATAAATAGAGTTTAACTAATATACCACTCTCAATGGTAAAATTTTTTACCAAATTGAGTTTTTAGCTACAAAGCAAGTTTTTGCAATAGCCAGCCATATGGTATACAAATTTTATTTTATAAAAGATATAATATAAAGATTACCTATAAGATATTTTAGAAAAGTTTATAAAGTATAATAAAAGATTTTTTCTTTAAGATAAAATTGCTCAAAAGTAATACTTTTTATTTTTAATTTAAACTAATATTTTCCAAAGAAAAATAAAATAAATATATAATAATTAAAATAAATCGAATTTATAAATCTTTTATATATTTTACCATGTTTAAATACATATCTATTAAAATAAAGTAAAATGCTAAATTATTACTTTCAAGCATCATAGTAATAAATAATACTAAAAGTAATACAAAAATTTGGCTGAAAAAAATCATGAATTTATAAATAAAATGAAATAAAAAATAAAATATTATGCAACTTGTAGCGGATGTTGGAGGAATACCCGGAAGGGATTGCAACGGGTTTTGCAAATACTGTTACTTTAGAAAGGTAAAAGAAGTGAAAACCTTTGGCTGTGCGCACTGCCTTCCCAATAAAATTGGCTGTGAAAGATGCAGCAAGGGCGTTGCTGAATCTCAAGGCGATTTTAAGTCCCCTTTTCAAGTAATGAACGAAGTACAAAACGCATTGATGATGAATATGGGGAGGGGAGAAATCAGCGCCTACATTAGTGGAGGCGGAGATATAAGCTGTTATCCTCATCTTGAAGAGTTGACTGCCAGTTTGAATCAATTTTCAATTCCTTCAGTACTAGGATATACATGCGGCAAAGGCATAACCGATTCGCAGATGGCTACAAGACTAATCAATAATGGCGTCAATGAAGTGTCATTCACTATCTTTTCATCAGACCCCAAACTTAGAAAAGAATGGGTGAAAGATCCGAATCCTGCAGAAGCCCTTAAGGCATGCCAGATATTTTGTGAAAACATTGATTTGACAGGCGCTGCAGTAATAATACCTGGAGTGAATGACGGAGATGTTTTAAGGCAAACCTGCAATTCCCTGGAAGAATGGGGAGCAAAAGGAATGCTTTTAATGAGATTTGCAAATACCTTCAACGAGGGGCTGATTTT
>NZ_JBGVFE010000012.1:0-31411 GCF_045120835.1 Methanobrevibacter sp. | reverse complement strand
CCAGTATTCCACTTAGCTCAATTATACGGATTAGCTATGGGATTATCTGCTGAAGAATTAACTTTCGATGCTCAAAAAATTGATGCCACCCCTGCTATTAAAAAAGCATTAGGTGAATAAATTTAAGGATTTTTTATCCTTATATTTTTTATTTTTTTAGGCATTGAAAACACAGTTCGGATTAGTTATCTTTATTGATAACTATTTTTTTTTATAAAAAAATTTTTTTGTTTGTATCAATACGAATAATCCGCAATCATGTTTATATATGAGTAATTAATAAAATAAACTTGTATGAATTTATGAGGTGTAATTATGTTTGTAGCAACATTAGACGGCATATTTAGATATGCTGACCTTCCTGAAGAATATGAACCTTATGTTCAATTTAAAGCAACTATTGATAAGAGAGAACTTAAAAAAGATGATGAAATAGCAATTCTAAACATTGCAGGAACTTCCACTCATCATGTTTTATTTTTAGATTCTTACAAAAATACTAGTGAAATCGAACAGGAACTAAAAGAAGCAGACGCTAAAATCAATCATACTACTTTAAAAATTATAGGTGGACATTTATGAGTTTGCCATCAGAACAAAATTGGTTAGTTCTAAATAATCTCATAAAAGATTTGACAGAAAAGGGCCATAAAATCCCTACTGGAATTAACTCTGAGATGGGAATAATCAGATCTTCAATTAGTTCATATAAAAGAGACCCTTCCCATCCTGAATTAATCAATGGGTTGGCAAAAGCAGAAATGTCTTTAAATAATATTCAGGGAACTCTTTTAACTATTGCTGAAGAGGAAGAGGGGGAAGAATACGCTGATTACTGGCTTGATTTACTAAAGCAGGTCATGCAAGGAAAAAAGGTTTTTGAATTTGCGGATTCAAGATCAAAATTTTTGGTAAATGCTCCTCCAGGTCTGACAACAGGCAAAATTAATTTGCGTGTTCCTTTAGCTGAAGAAAGAGTTCAGGAAATTGCGGAATGGAATGGACTCATCATCGAGTTTGAAGATGATGTTACTGTTCAATTACATGGAGATAAACCAGATTTAAAAATTGGTTTGAAAGAAATGGGATCATTCTTTTTAGAAGAATTATAGGTGGTAATATGGTTAAGATATTGGCAATTAGTGATGTTCATGGCGAAGAAAATGAAAATTTGTATTCTTATTTGAATAATAATGATATCGATTTAGTTTTAATCTTGGGGGATATTACTGATTTTGGACCTCTCGAGTTTGTAGAAACCTTTATTAATAAAGTGGCGGATTGCGGCGTTGATGTTATAGCAATTCCGGGAAATTGCGATCCTAATGGAATATGCAATGCTATTAATGAGGTTGCATTCTGTTTACATAACAATATCATTGCCTATGGTGATGCTATATTGTTTGGTTTTGGCGGGTCTAATCCAACTCCATTTGACACTCCGGGTGAGATGGATGATGACAAGATTTACAGACAGGTCTATGATTTATTAGCTAATTATGATTATGTTTACAATACTGAGGTGGATAAGGTAAAGATATTAGTTACTCATGCACCGCCTTTCAACACTGAAGCGGACAGGGTTGAAAATGGGGAGCATGTTGGAAGTCCTGGAATCTTAAAATCTATTCATGAGTTTGAACCTCAAATAAATTTATGTGGACATATTCATGAGGCCAAATCTCTTAGTAAAATCGGTAAAACTACTGATGTAGCTAATCCTGGCATGTTGAAAGATAATGGGGCTGTTTTAATCGATGTTGTAGATGGCTCAAATTATGAAATAAATATTATTTCCTTAGATGAATAATTATTTATTTTTTCTTTTTTTCTATTTTTGTTTAATTTTTTTCTGCAAAAACAAATAACAAATTTTATTTAATATAACTTTTAGATACTTATTTAGATATTTTATAAGTGATTATTATGATTTGGGTTACTGGAGAGGTGGATGGTAAAAAATATAAAGAGCCGTTTTCTAAAGGAATCCTGTCTCGCTCTCTTAATGTTGCAGATATTGGGATTGAAAGAGCTCATGACATTGCTAGTGACATTGAGGATGATTTAATTAAAAATAATATTAGTGAAATCTCCAATTCTGAATTAGCCGACACAGTTTTAAAACATTTGGAGTCTATTGATTCTAAAATCGCTTTAAAATATAAACATTGGAGGTCCCTAAGAACTTCTAAAAAACCATTAATTATTTTGATTGGTGGAGCATCAGGAGTAGGGACCTCATCAATGGCTTTTGAACTTGCTAGCAGGTTAAGGCTAAAAAACCTCATCAGTACGGACATGATTCGTGAAGTTATGAGAAAAATAGTTTCCAAAGAATTGAGTCCAGTCATTCATAAATCAAGTTTTGATGCCTTTGAAGCCATCAGAACTCCTTCAATTAGAATAGATTCTGTCATTGAAGGCTTTGTTAGCCACGTTGATGTAGTCAATGTAGGTATAGAAGCAATTATAGAGAGATCTGCAAAAGAAGGAATCAGTACTATTATTGAGGGGGTTCATGTTGTTCCAGGTTTTATCAGAAAGGATTTAATTGAAAACAATAACATAATCATGTTCACTTTGACTGTTGACAATGAAGATGCACACAAACAAAGGTTTTATTCAAGATGCAGACAGCCTTGGGTTAAAAGGTCTCTTGAACGTTATATGGAAAACTTTGAAACTATCCGGAAAACTCAAATGTTCTTAGTAGAACAAGCCAAAATTCATGATACACGTATAATTGATAATGTTGAGATTAACGAAACTATTGAAATTATGGTTGATGATATTCTCGAAAAATTCGGAGGCGTAAATAATGTTGAGCAAAAAAGTTAAGGACATCATGACTACTGGAGTGATAACTACCACTTCAGATATTGATGTAGTATATGCATTTGAAAAATTAATGGAATATAAGATTAGTTCTCTTCCTGTTGTGGAAGATGGCAAATTAATTGGGATTATAACTGCAACAGATGTGGGCCATAACCTGATTCTGGATAAGTATGAATTGGGCACAAGTGTCAAGGAAATTATGATCACTTCAGTTGTTACAATTTCTCCTGAAGATACTCTTGAAACAGCCATTAAAGTTATGAAAGATAGTATTTCATCTTCAGGAATTTTAAATCAACTTCCTGTTGTGGAAGGAGATAAATTAGTAGGAATAATTTCTGATGGAGATATCATTCAGGAAATATTTTAATTATTCCTTTATTTTTTTATTTTTTTTGAATTTAACTATTTTTAAGAGAGTTACTGTAATAATATTTTTTTTCTAGAAATAACTTTAATATTCATTTCCAAGAATTTTTTCGATTCTAGAATGATTTTTTGCCAACATTTATATAACATTAAAGTCATAAATAATGTTGGCTAGACTGGAGGGTTAGGGGTCCTCTGTAAGCACACACCCCCTTTGGTGCAGTTGAAGTTCAAAAGGCGGCTTTTTAAGAGAATATGAGCCTAGAAAAAACGACATAGAAACCTCGTCCTACAGGATTGGTGGTGGTGAAGTTTTTACTGGAGGGTAAAAATTAGTCATCTCTAATATGGGAATGGGTCAGGCCCGGAAGGGAGCAGCTCTACTGTTAACATTCAATGCTTGTAGAATCCCGGGGCGGAGTTGGGTTTTTTAGATCACTTATATTTTTGAGATTAGTCCACTTTTGAACATGCCATTTAATAAAAATAATTAAGTTTATAAATAAGTTTTTACATATAACTTACTATACTGTTTTTAATATGTCGGGATGGCCCAGCCTGGTACGGCGTTGGACTGCTAATCCAATGGTCTTATGACCTCCGGGGTTCAAATCCCCGTCCCGGCGTTTTCTATTTATCTATTTCTTGTTCATGATTATATTCCACACCTATAGGGCATGCATGAACCATTACATATTTGACTTCAGGGATTTTCTTAAGGATATTGTCCTCAACTTCATGCACTATTTCATGTGTTTCATTTAAAGTCAGATTGCCATCCATCTGCACATGCAAATAGACAGTGGCGTAAGAGCCCAAATAATCCACTTTAATATTATGGGCTTGTTGAGCTTTTGGAGTTTTATTCACAATTCTTCTTACTTTATTTTCTATGTCATGTGAGGGTACTTTTCCCATGATGTTGTCAATATTTTCCTTTCCAATTTCATATGCTGTTTTAAGGATTATAAGTCCTATGACAAATCCGATAATTGGGTCCAAAATGGGATAACCTGCATTTGATATTATTACGCCAAATAGTATCGCAACAGATGAAAATATGTCTGTTCTTTGATGTTTTCCATCTGCGACAATTGCAGGGCTTTTAATTTCTTTTCCAATTTTAATAATATATTCGCTTATTGAAAAATTTACAAATATTCCAAAAACGGCCATTATTGCAGCAAGGGTATCCGGAACGGTTATCAGCTCTGGATGAATAACCTTATTAATGGCTCCAGTAATGATTTCATAAGACACCATGGCCAGAAACAGCACAATTATTAATCCGCTAATTGCTTCAGCACGCCCATGGCCTAAAGGATGTTCTTCATCAGCAGGCTTTTGCCCTGCTCTAAATCCAAGTAACGCAATTACTGAAGTTGCAACATCTGAAAGTGTATGTGCTCCTTCTGAAACCAGTGCATAACTTCCAGACATCAATCCAACGATTATGTTTAAGACAGTTAATATGCAGTTTGCAATGATTGCAACTATCGATGCCTTGGTTCCAGCTTTACTTCTATATTCATCCATTAACTACACGCCCTTCTAAAATATCCATTGCTTTTTCAATGTTTTCATATGAGTTTGCATAAGACATTCGTATGTGATTTTCACCATTTGAACCAAATGCCACTCCTGGAACTGTAATCACTCCTGCTTTTGCAGCTTTTTGAACAAAGTCTTTGTCTTCAATTTTTGGAAATACGTAAAATGCTCCTTCGGCATTTACAGTTTCATATCCCATTTCATTCAATCTACTGACAATCAGATCTCTTCTTCTTTTGAATTCACCGACCATCTTGTTAACTTCCTCTTGAGGTCCGGTTAATGCTTCATATGCCCCTCTTTGTGCAGTGGTATTGACGCAAGCTGCATTATATTGGTGAATTTTAAGCAATTCTTCAATATAATTTTCATTTCCAGTCAGATATCCGATTCTCAGTCCTGTCATTGCATATGTTTTTGAAAATCCGTTTAATGTAATGACGTTGTCGCTGTACCTTGCAGGGGAGTAATGTTTCTTGTCATAGATTATTTTTTCATATATTTCATCTGATATGATTAAAAAATCGTTATCCATTGATAAATCGGCAATCGCTTTAATGTCTTCTTTTTCCATCACTGCTCCAGTTGGATTTGATGGGGAATTTAACATGATTGCTTTAGTTTTTGGAGTAATTTTTTCTAAAACATCATCCGCTTTTAGTTTAAATTCATTTTCCATTGTGCAATTTACTGGAACGATAGTGCCTTCAGCCATTTTAATGCATGCTTCATATGATAAAAAGCTCGGGTCAGGTAAAATTACCTCATCACCAGGATCAATGAATGTTTGTGCACACATAAAGAGTCCTTCACTGGCACCAACGGTGACGATAACATTATCGGGATTTGTATTTATTCCATTATCGCTTTTGAATTTTTTAACTATCTCTTCTCTTAACTCAATATATCCTTTATTTGGTGTATAATGAGTCTCATTTTCATCAATTGATTTTTTCATTGCATCTTTGATATTTTGCGGAACGTCAAAATCAGGTTCTCCAATTCCAAGATTTATTGCATCGGGATTGGTGACTTCAAACATTTTTCTAATCAATGATAATTCAATTGACCTTGTTCTTTTTGCAGGATTTATCATAATTTACCTCACTTATATTATATTATATATTATTATAGTAAATTTATTTTTTTCTAGTAATTATTTTTCACACACTCCACAATTATAACATGGGGATGTTTCGCACCATGGAGTTTGTTTCAGATTTCTCAATCTTCTGTGCTCAATTTTTAAAAATCTTTTGCTTATGCCCATATCAATATTGTCCCAGGGTAGTTGATCATCAAGATTATATTTTGGAGTCAGTTCCTGCCATTGTTTGAGCGTAGGTTTCTTTACCAAAGATTTTTCAATAAGTTCACCAACAGCCCTATTTCCACAAGACAATATATATTGGACGAGTCCTTTTTTAGGACTTTCGCACTTTATGTTATAATTTTTCATTTCTTTTTTAATATATCTGGTCTTCTTTTTAATGTCTTTAAAATCATAACTCTCCCATTGAAGTGGAGTGTGGGGTTTTGGAATTACTGGATTAACACTAAACTTCACCCTTTTTGGATTTTTATGCATGTGGGCTATTTTTTTCATATATTCACATAGCTCATTAATGTCTTCAATACTTTCTCCGGGAATTCCAATCAGAAAATATAACTTGATGTTGAAGTCCAAATCAACGGCATTTCTTATTACTGTAAAAATTTTTTCTTCCAGTATGTCTTTGTTAATTACTTTTCGAAGTCTAGTAATGGATTCCGGTGCAAGGGTGATAGTTTTCAGACCACTTTTTTTGAGAGTTTCCAATGTTTCCTTTGTAATTGATTCTATTCTAAGTGAAGGTGTTGAAATCTGAAAGCCCTCACTTTCAAGTCCTTCAATTAGTTTATCCAAGTCACCATAATCTGAAACCGCAGCACCTATTAGTGTAATCTTATTTAGTCCGGTATTTTTTCTGTTTTCAACAGCAATATCGATTAGCTTTTCCCAGCTGGTTTGTCTAATCGGTCTGTAGATATATCCAGCCATACAAAACCTGCAGCCTCTGGTACATCCTCGTGAAACATTCAGCATTATTGTGTTATTGAAAATACTTTGATACTCATCATTGTCACTTTTGCTTATGATGGGCTGTGTAATGTGGTATGTTTCATCCATATTTTTGATTGTGGTTATCCTTGTTTTATTGTCATATTCCGGAATATAGACTCCCTCAATGTCAAGGAATTTTTCAAGATCTTTATTGGAAGATTTTTTATAAGCATCTAAAAATTGATTGATTGAATTTTCACCTTCGCCAATGATGAATACGTCAATATAATCAGATAAGGGTATTGGATTTGCACTAACGCTCGGCCCGCCTGCTATAATTAACGGATCATCACTTCCACGGTCTTTTCTTTTAAGCGGAATTTCACTGTTTTTCAGCATCTCCAAAACATTAAAATAGTCTTCCTCAAATTGAATTGTGAAGCTTATTATATCAAAATATTTGCTTGGCGTATTTGATTCGATTGAATTAATGCTGGGATAAATTATTCTCTCACACCAGGTATCTTCCCGTTCATTTATTAAATTATATAAAATATTATAACCTAATGAAGACATTGCAGTTCTATAAATATTGGGATAGCTTAATCCCAATCTTATATTTACTTTCTTGTAGTCTTTTTGGAAAACGTTTTTTTCAAACAACATCAAATCAACAATTTCATGTTTTTATTAATTTTCAAATCTGAGGTTTATTTTCAGTATAATTTTTTACTATCGTTTCATTTTTATTCAATAGTACATTAATCTGTTTAATTTTGCAATAATTATTGAACATTCACTGATTTTGACTATAAAAAACCATTAAATTCAAATTTCATTTTTCATGGATTTTATAAAATCTTATTCATAATTTAAGATATTATATTTTATCATAGATTATTTTACACCATTTATTCTTTTATTGGTTTATTATATGAATTTTTAACCTTTTTTGCCTAATTTGATAAATTTAGATGGGTTTTTCACATAATGGGGTTTCAATAACATTTATATAAGATAAAAGTATAAAGTTTTATCCACTCATTATGAAATACTATATTTTACTATAAACGTATTTTACTATAAAATTTTCGTAATGAGAACCAAGAGGTGGAAAAATTTCGATAAAAAATAAAACATTAATAGTGTCAATCTTTGTTATACTGTTCCTTATTGTTGGTGCAGTAAGCGCTACAGATTCAATTAATGTTTCAAATGCAGAAGATTCAAATTTAATGTATGATAATGTTGATGCATTATCCACACAAAATAAATTAGAAATTTCTAATGAAGTTTCTATCTCACAAACTAATATAGTTTATTCTCATGATGATAATTTAGGAAGTTCAGATGTTTCTTTAAATGATAGTGATATTGAAACAGAAGGGGAATATGCTTTAGGTTCTACTTCAAGTGGTGATAGTGTCCTTACTGAAGATGCAAGTAATGACATAGTCAGTGCTGATAGTTCCAGTATTAAATCTGTTTCACAATCCACAAAGTTAAATGTATCTGATACTCACTATGAAGCATCAGTTACACATTTTAATGTAACTTTAAAAGATATGGATGATAAGGCAGTGCCCAATCAAAAAATTTCTTTAGAAGTGGGCGGCAAGATTTATTCCGCAATCACAGACAGTGAAGGTATGGCATATGTGGAAACTCATAAGTTGGCACAGGGGTCATATACAGTTTCATTGTCATATGCAGGAGACTCAAGTTATGCTGCATCTTCACTTTCAAAGAATGTTGATGTGTTGTCATCCATAACTGGAAGTAACTTTACCAAATACTATCTGGATTCATCTAACTATAATGTAACATTTTGGAGAGGCAATTCTCCACTTGCAAACACAAATGTTACTTTCATCCTTAATGGTAAAACTTATGTCAAAACAACTGATGATGACGGTGTTGTCACTCTTGATGTAAACTGGCCTGTAGGCAAATATGGCCTTACAGCGATCAACCCTTATTCCGGTGAAGAGGTTACACATAAAATTGTAGTCAAAAAAGACAAAACTAAATTTAAAGCAAAAAGCAAAATCAAGGTTAAGGCCAATAAGAAAACTTCATTTAGTGTTGTTTTGAAATCAAAACATGGTGCATTACTTAAAAATAAAAAGATTTACTTTACTTATGACAATAAAAAAGTAACCGCAAAGACTAATTCGAAGGGGAAAGCTACTGTAACTATTCCTGTTCTTTCTAAAGGTACTCATAAAATTAGTTTTAAGTATAAAGGGGAAAAAGGATTTTATTCCAAATCAGGTAGTGCAACTTTGGTGGTGTCAGGTTCATCCAAAAAGACCACTGATTCTACAAAAACTTCTTCTTCCGCAACATCACAGTCTTCTACCAAATTATCTTCTTCAGTATTGGTAATGAAGTATAATAGTGGATCTAAATTTAAAGTAAAATTAACAAACGATCAGGGAAAAGCATTGGGACATAAAAAGATAAAATTTGTCATTGGCAGCCATACTAAAATTTCCAAAACCAACGGCAAAGGTATTGCAAAACTGTCTTTAAAAAATGTGAAACCTGGATCTCATGTTGTTAAATATTCTTATTCAAAGAAAGGTTCAAAGGATTACAGTCATGGTTCAAACAGGGCAATAATCTTAAAAGCGACTGTTAGCATAAGTGCTCATAACCTGGTTATGAATGAAAATGATAATTCTTCTTATACCGTTGCTGTAAAAGATAAATCTGGAAAACCATTAAGCGGAGTAACTGTTAAATCTACAATTGGCAGCAAATCATACATTTATCAAACCGATTCAGAAGGTGTAGCCAAACTTGCTATTACTAAAGGCACAGGATATTATTCAATTAAAACTTTTGTTTCTGATAAATGTTATAAGTCCAAAAGCGTATCCAAACACGTTCTTGTTAACGGAACTAAATTAGTTTCAAAAAGTGTTTATGCCTCTGCAGGAGATGAGGCCAGCTATTCAGTAAAATTGGTTGATGGAAAAAACAAACCTGTCGAAGATAAGGATGTCGTTTTCACATTCAACAATAAAAATTCAACTGTTAAAACCGATTCTAAGGGTGTAGCTAAAATTAATTTGGGAGTATTGCCTAAAGGAACTCATAAAATTGAATTTAGCCATGGTTCAACTCATGGTTCATCAAATGTTTATGTTGTAAACAAGGTTTCAGTTAAAAATATTCTCACTGCATCCAAAAAGGTTAAAAAATATATTTCAAAACATAGAAAGTTACCTTCAAGCGTTAAGATCGGTAATGCTAAATTCAAAACTGCAGACTACTTATATCTAGCTTCCAAAGCTATCGTTAATTTAAAATCAGGTAATAAAAAAGATATTCCTGTAAAAATAATAAAGAATCCTAGCAAAGCTAAAAAAGCAACTAATTTAGGTTATCTAAAATCTTTCGTTGGCGTAGCGAAATTCATTGTTAAGACTGCGGAATCTAAAGGAAAAATGCCTAATTCTGTCAGTTCCAAAGTGGGATCTATAGGTTATCAAGGTGTAGTCAGTACACTCACTAAGGTGCTTGTTTATTATGGAGGTCATAAAAAAATGCCTTCTTACGTCTCTGTTAATTCCCTGTCCGGTTCCTCTTCTTCATCATCAACTGGTGTATTAAACTCCAAGAATAAAATTTCTAATTTGGCAGCGTACTTGGCAGCTTCTACAAACTGTGAGGTTAACAATGCTCAAATCAAAAAGTTAGTATCCAAGTTGACAAAGAATTGTAAGAGCGATAAGGAAAAAGCGGATAAGATTTTCAGGTATGTAAGGGACACTATTTCATATAGTTTCTATTATGACACTAAATATGGAGCAGTAGGAACATTGAATGCAGGCTCAGGTAATTGTGTAGACCATTCCCATCTTCTTGTGGCGATGTTTAGGTCCGCAGGATTGGCAGCAAGATACGTTCATGGAGTATGTACCTTTTCAAGTGGAGGAACATATGGTCATGTTTGGTCTCAGGTATTGATTGGTGATACTTGGGTTGTTGCAGATGCTACCAGTTCTAGAAACTCATTTGGTAGTGTAGCTAATTGGAATTCACACTCATATCATTTAAATGGCTATTATGCTAGTCTTCAATTCTAATTAACTACATTCTTATTTTTTTATTTTTTTTTCTTTTCTTTTTTTAATACTATTTATACAAGTTTTGATAAACAATTAATTAACAAGCTAATCGGATAGTATTTATGAATTCTAAAAGATATAATAAAGTGGCTGTTGGGGGAACTTTTGATAAATTTCATGATGGGCATAAAAAATTATTATCAACTGCTTTTGAAATTGGTACTGAAATTGAAATCGGAGTAACTTCTGATGCTTTTGGGGGTTTGAAAGGAGATATAGATTCTTGCAAAGAAAGAATGGCAAATTTAAAGTCATTTTTCTCTGACAAATCAAATTTTGTTGTTGTTCCATTGGATGATGCTTATGGGACCACAATATATGATGAAAATATTGAAGCTCTTGTTGTAAGTGAAGAAACTGAACCTACGGCTGTCGAAATTAACGAAATTAGAATTTCAAAAGGTATGAAGCCTCTTGACATTGTAATTGTTAGTTTTGTATTGGCTTATGATGGAACTCCAATTTCTTCTACACGAATCAGGAGCGGTGAGATTAATCAGAATGGCAAATTTATTGAAAAGTAAACACCAATTACTATTTTAGAGCGTTTAGGCAGTAATTGTGGAGATTATGGCTGTCTTAACTATCTTGTCTTTAAATGTGAGGGGGAGAACATGTTTAATATTGGCAGAGATGGTGAAAATCATCGTAAATTATCTTATATGGATAAAAATTGTGTCGGTTGCGGTATATGCGTGGGAGTATGCCCGACTGAATCTTTAAAATTAGGCCCTATTGTGCCTATTGCACGCGGGTTAATAGATATGGACTTAATTAATATTAATGAGGATTCCTGTGTATTTTGCGGATTATGTTCAGTTGCATGTCCATTTGATGCATTGTCATTAACTGTTGACGGAATTGATATTAAGAAAATGGATTCTTATCCGAATTGGGAAGTTGAATCCAAAATTCACAGACAAGATTGCATTTATTGTGGAAGATGTTATCAGATATGTCCTCACGATGCGATTATTTTTAAAAGGGATCTTCCTAATCCTGTTGATTTGGTAAGGGGAGAAATAGATATTGATAATGGGCAGTGTATTTTTTGTTCTTTTTGTGCAGATATGTGTCCTGCAGGAGCGATTACAATCAAGAATGCTCCTACTTCCAGCAATGACTTAATCAACAATTCAATCGATGTGGATTTGGATAAATGTATTTTTTGCGGAATCTGTAAACGAATCTGTCCTGAAGGTGCTGTTAACGTAATTTGTTCAACATGCATGCACTCTGATGAAATTGAGGATGTTGAGATTTCTGGAGAAGCATTAATTTTAGAATCGTCTTGTGTAAACTGTTCCTGGTGTTTGGAAGTGTGTCCTGCTGATGCAATTGAGGTGACTAAACCATTTGAAGGCTCATTGGAACTAGTTGAAAGTGATGAAAAAATATGTAAAGGCGATTCATGTCATGCCTGTCTTGATGTATGTCCGTGCAATGCAGTTGAAATAATTGATGGAAAATCTGTTACCAATCTGGACTTCTGTAATTTATGCGGAGCTTGTGTTGCGGCATGTCCTCAGGATATTCGAGTTTTATCAAGAACGGAAATGAAATTAAGAAACGTATCTTCCGATTCATGGAAAGAAATATTGGATGGTTTATTAGTTGGAAAATAGAGAGATTCGCTCTCCATTTTCATATTTTATTTATTAAAAAATCTCTTTCTTGCTTTAACAAATTTTTAATATTTGTTTGTGTCTGTTCAGTTATATTTGACATATAACTTGCCACAAGCAGCACAACAACAACCAATCCTCCTATTATTAGAATCAGTTCTGCACTGCCTTGTCCTTTATTGTCAAGTCTTTTTCTATACATGGGTCCGGTTGTCGAGTATGGTGTTTCTAACATCAATGATGTCATCCTTAGCTTTTAGGCTGACATCACTTGTGTTCATATATGATCTGTATATTGTCAATGCAAGCAATGCAATTACAATAACTCCTCCGAACAAAAGTATGTATTCTGCAGCGCCTTGGCCAGAATTTTCTTTGAAAAATTTTTTCATTTTTTTCATTTTTTTCACCAATTCTATTTTGGATTTTTTACTATATTAATATTACTATTTATATAAAAAAGTATTACTTTTTCTTATTTTTCCCCGATTTTCGTGTTTTTGTTCCATTAACTTTATAAATGGTATTAAATATATTAAATAATAGTTAAATAATAGAGTGATAATAATTGATAAGGGTGAAAACGTGGGAAATACAATAAAATTAGTTTCAGGTTTTATTTTATTTGTAATTGGTATTCTTATCGCATATGAAACAACAGTATATAACCTGATAGATCTTCTGTTAATTGTTGGTTTAATCATTTCAATTGTCGGAATAATCTTGATGATTAGTTATTTTGTTGACACTAATGCTGATAGAACTACTAATAAGATTAAAGAATTTTTAGAGTCTCGTGAAGGCAATGGATCTTCACTTAGAGGATTTGATAAAGGATCAAGCAAAAATAACTCTAATGGTCCTTTAAAAATTCGTGAAGACTACAATGATTTTGATGATGTTGCATATGAAGATGTAACTGCAGATTATGATGATTCCTTTGATGGCAGTTATTTCAATGATGAATCAAAATCTGTTTTGAGGGTTGTTCCACAAACTGAAGGTGATGTTGATTTCAGCAAACAACTTGAATTCACTCCTCATTATGATAAGCCATTGAAGGTTACTCGTGCTCCTAGAAGAAGAGATGAGGAATACTATGTTGATGAGGTTCCAGAATTTGTTGTCGAACCTACCAACAAGTCTAGTGAAATTCAGCGTGCATTGGCTGAAGAGGAACCGATTGTTGAACCGGTTGTTGAAACCCCAACTCAAGTGGCTCCAGAAGTTGGCGCACCTAGGGAAATTAAAATCGACATTAATGACCCTGAGAGCTTACCAGTTCCAAAATCATTAAACAGTTATGTTCTCTCTGATGAGGGCGTATTAACTTCCAAAGAGGCATTTGATAATTTGGCAGTCAACGTTAATAAGGAAATCATGTTGGAAATTCCTTCATTGAATGATTTGTCCGACAGATTTTTATCTCATGTTCCGACAATCTATTCAAGAGTAATTATAAATGAGTTTGACGTTTCTGACATGTCTTACATGTTTTTAATCTCATCCCTTTTAAAGCAAGGAGTTCACATTAAGACAGTTCCTAAGGTACATTCCATCAACTTAATAACTGATGATTCACATGCTATGATTATTTCTGAAGGTCAAAATGATATGGAATATGGAGCTATCTACAATGATAGGAATTCTATTTCAAATATCCGTGCCGATTTTGAAAAAACATGGAATATAGCTTCTAATTTGGATGAAAATATTATTATGGGTGCAGCCAATGGTGGTGTTGCATAATGGAAATCCGATGGCTTGGCCATTCCGCTTTTGAAATTATTAGTGATGACAACGTAAAGATTTTAATAGATCCGTTTATCAGCAACAACCCTGCATGTGACGTTCCGGTGGAGGAATTGAATCCTGATATTATTCTGTTGACCCACGGACATTCTGATCATTTTGGAGATGCTTTGGAAATTTCTAACAGTACGAATGCTCCTATAGCATGTATCCATGAAATTTCACTCTTTTTAGCGAAACAGGGTATTAGAAACATAAGTGTTAATATTGGAGGTTCCTTCATTTTTAGAAATATTAAATTCACAATGCTTGAAGCTAAACATTCCTCTGACATTGACATGGTCGAGGAAACAGTTCCTGGAGGAATCGCTGCAAGCTTTTTAATAACCTTTGAAGATGGAACTAAAATATATCACTGTGGAGATACTGGTTTATTTGGCGATATGAAGGATATTGTTGGTGCAATTTATAAGCCTGATGTGGTAATGGTTCCTATTGGTGATAAATTTACTATGGGACCTTTTGAGGCTGCGCTTGGGACAATGTGGATGAATCCGAAAGTGGTCATTCCGATGCATTACAATACGTTTCCACCTATTGAACAGGACCCTGCGATTTTTGCTAACTTTGTAAGCCAGTTTAACCCTAACATTGATGTTGTGGTTATGAATCCTGACGAGTATTTTGAATTTAATCCTGAAAACTATCAGGATTAATTTTTTTCATATTTTTTTCTTTGATGATATTCCTCATCAATGTCGCATTTTCCGGATGGCAAAACTCTGATTATATCGTCGAGTGTTAATAGGTCATCTTCATTTATTTTATGGATAATTTTTTTAGCTATTGCCTCTTTTTTTGTAAATCCTGGTTTAATTACAACATAATTTTCGCAATGTGCTTCTACGGCTTCGATTGGTCCGGCCATTATTCGTTTGCCTTCATAGTCAACAATTCCAATTGCCAATTTCACGCGTGCACCTCGAATGTAATTTCTATGGCCTCTTATGACAAATGACCCTTTGGCCAGATATTCCCCTGATTCCGGAGTTTTTGTAACCTGGTCCGGATGGACCCAAAATACGTCTTGGGATGTGAAACCCATCGACCAAGCAGATGAAAAGGATGCGGCAAATTCGCCAGATTCTTTAAGGAGCGTGTCATCTACTTCATTTCCATTTAATTTTATGGCAGTTGATGTTGCACCATGTATATCTGCATGAAGATAAATGTCATTAGGTTCCAGATATTTTTTCACAACGCTTTCATTACTGTTTGCGTCACGGCCTCCAATGACAAGAAATCCGTTGGAGCTTATAAACCATCTTAATTTTTCATACCACTTGAGATTTTTCTTAACTCTCTTTTTTGGCACGGAGATGTTTTCCATTGCAACATCCTTTTTAGCTTTAATTTCTTCAAGTTGTTTTTTAGTATTTTCAATAGCTATCTGGGCACCTTTTGTTTTTCTTTTTGCCTTTTTAGCTTTTTCATAATAATTTTCAGCATTTTCAGGTATGGTCAATTTTGAATCAATATTTAATGTTGTGTCATCAATTTTTAATGTTAAAACGCCAAATTTATCAATTGATTCATAAATCTGAGCTTCAGCCATACCTTCCTTTTTTGCATTTTTCAGTGTTTTTCCAATTTCTTTAAAAGAGTAGTCCTTACTTCTAGCTTGGTTTACAACAGTTACTATGTTTTCGATGGTAGGGTAATTAGAATAAATAACCTCTCCTTTATGTTGACTGTCTTCAATGGTTTTGTAAAAATTATCGAGTGTTTCTTGTTGTAAATGCAATCTCTTTTCAAACTTGTTTACTTTTTTGTTCCATGCTGTCTCTTTTACATTTTTTATATCGGTGTTGACTTTTTTGGAGTAGAACTCATCACATGCCTCGTTGAATGTTTCATAATGAGTTTTTTCAAAATCCTCATATTTTACAAGGTCCAGTGCAACGACGTCTTCCTTTGATTCATTTTTTACGATTTGAGGTTTGATTTCGCCATCGGTTATGGTATTGAAGAGATCTTTAAATCCGGAGTATAGTCCAGACAGTTGGTCTTGTGTTAGCTCAGTGTTTGGAGTATTTTTGTCCAGTTCAACCTTTTCATTTGCCCTTTTGATGATTTCTTCAGCATACAGGCTTCCAAGTCCGTTTCTCGCAAGTGTTCTTACAACATCACTTTCAGGGTCTTCAAACAGGGAGGTAAATTCCTCTTCGCTGGCAGTTATGGGGTTGATTCCCCTTTCTTCAGGAAATACGTATTCCCTTTTAGAACTGATGTCTCTTGCACTCAACTGTTTCCTTTTAAGAGGCAATATGATATTGTTTTCATCATCTAAAAGGATTATGTTTCCTTTATCAAACAGTTCAACTATTATTGTATAATATTTATCTTTTTTAACTCTTATTTCGACCACTCTGTCAAAATTATGCTGTCTTATGCTTTCGACATGGGCTCCTTTAACTCTTTTCCTTAAAAGCATTGGAAATGTTGGAGGGGTGGTTGGATTTTCAAGAGGGTATTGGCTTGTATGTATTCTGGAACCGCATTGCATTACTAAATCGATTCTGCCGGTTCCAGGTACGTGGAATCTCATTACAACAATATCCTTCGTCGGTTGGAAAGATTTGTCCACTCTAGCACCAGTTAATAAATTATCTAATTCTTTTGTAATTGTAAAAATGTCTACATTTGACATCGATTTCATTGTTAAACACCTTTTTTATCAATACCTTAATATATTATAACTCACTAAAATTATATTAATATATTCAATTTAATGGAGGATATAAATGGACACAACTATTAAAGTTACAAGTATTCATCTAGTATTTGCTCTTATTGCAGCCGTAATTTCTGCAGCATTAACCCTTGGTTGGTTCGGAGTTAAAAATGATGTGTTTGCATTCTTTGTTGCTGTAATTATCCTATATTTCGTTGGTAAATTCTCTCAAAAAATTGCGGGAGAGGAAATTTCTGGATTTAGCCAATGGCTATGGGATGGAATAGCACCGTTCTTTTTTACTTGGATTATTTCATTTACATTATTCGTACATTATTTATAATGTATTCATAATCCGCCAAAGAAAATCCAGACAAACGCAATAAATAATGCTGTAATAAGCAAAACTGGAGCTATAATCTTGCTCACGGCCACAACGGAACTAATTGTTGAAATCAGTTCTGTTGAATTTTTAGGGCCGAAAGTATTGAGATTTTTAATTTTTTCGGTTCCAGTTCCAACTTCTACTTTTTCTAAATCTTTAAGTGCTTCTTTGATACTTTTTAACACATATTCTATGATTTCTGGCCTTTTTGCAATTCCAATTGGGTTGTATCCTCTGGAAAGAGTATTTACCGTATGCGTATCGGTGGTCATGACTTCGATTTCATCAATTTCCAAATCACTTACTGCATCTATAATTTCCTGTCTGAAACCGATTTCCATATTGTTGGCGTCAAACAGAACATATGCAGTTCTTTGACCATCAACTTCAATAATCATGGTTTTAATGCCGCTTTCACCAACCCCATCATGTTTGTCAAGGCTTTCCATATTGTCCGCATAGCATCCGACTTTAATGTCATGCTTGTCTTGATTCGGATTGATGGAATCTATAACGTCAATCAGCTGGAACACTTCGGAGTTTCCTGGAAGCACCTCTCCACTTTCCGGAGTAAATGAATTGTGGCAGTCAACAATAACAGAATCCTGAACATTGCAATGGTTTCTGCTCTGTGTCATCATGGTAAGCCCTACACCAAATTCAATATCGTCTACAGCTTCGGGAGCGAAAGTGGACAGGATTACCATTCCGTTATTGAAAAATTGAACTCCGACTTTTGCTTTTTCAGAGGTATATCTTACAAATTTGCTTGCTTTTTGCGAATATTCTACGGATTTCAAACCTTTTTTAACGGATTCTTCAATTTTATCGATTTCAGAAACTGCAATAGGATTGAAATCGTGTGTTGAAGGGCCGTGCGCAACCATTGTGAAATGATCGAACTTGTTTGCAAGAAGAGTCGGCATGTTGGAACCTCCCAAATCCCCTAGCGGGCCGGGATGGACTGATGGTGAAATAAACAGTGCCTTGATTCCTTCATCAGTTTTAAAGCTAACAAATGTTACAATTGTATCAATTGCTTCACTCATGTTTTCAAATACTCCTTCAAGGGAATTGGATCCTTCGTTCATATGTGCAATAAATAAACTCAGTAAATCCAGAACTCCTATTCCCAAATTTTTCTTGAATGGTGAAGCGATAACTGTAATGAGTGCATAAATTGCCAAGACAAATATTACTCCTGCAACTATTGCCTTGAGGGAAATCTGTAGAATTATCGGTCCTAAAAAGCTTGTGTCAATAAATAAAAATGAGATTGAAATGTACATTGCTATGAAAAGTATGGGTTGAATCAAACCGGTCACTGCAGCAATTGTAAATCTGACTTTGGATGTTGCCCAGAAAACCAATGTATTGAATCCGTAAATCAGAACACAGGCAAACAACATGAAATTTATGGTTAAATCTATATTGATCAATCTTGAAATCACTGCTCCTAAAAGAACGATTATTCCCAAAATTGTCATTGAAAGAGCAGATAGAAACATTGAATGTTTAATTTTTAAGTTAATTCCGTGAAGGCTTGATATTACTTGCTGATTTAGGGCACCGCTCATTATTGAAGTGATACCAAGAACTGCAAAACCGAATAATCCTCCAAAGAAAAAGTCTTGCAGAATATCGACACTTGGTGTAAAATCAATAATGTAGAATGTCCCTCCGGTTAAAAAACTTATGATAATCATTCCAAGAATGGAATATTTAGTTTTTGGCAAGGTTGTAATAAATTTTGACAAACCTGCAACGCTACTCATACTTGACATGTAATTGTATCCCACATTTTCTTCATTATTATATTAGATTATTAGTCATAACAGATATATTAAATTTGTCAAATCAATAATGCATTTCACCAATCGCTGTGGGCATATAATATAGAATTTGCTCACATTATCATTATATTATTTCAGGGTATGTTTCTATCCATTGGCCAAGTTAATTTTCTAATCAACCAAATTATCTATTTTATCGAAAAGTTCTCCATAGTTTTTAAAGAGATTGCTGAATTCCTCATCATTTCTGGACATTAAAACCATGTTCAGCTGGCTCTCCTTTTTTGAGATTTTCACCAGATCGGATTCATGGGTGTTGTCAGTAATCAGTGATTTGATTTCATTATACGTATCTTCAGTTAAGTTATGCCTTCTGGTATGGTTTAACATATCCATTGCATGAATAACTCCATTATCCGGTTTGTCAATACAGGAGGACAGACTTATTTTGGTAATCATATAATAGGGAGCTTCTATTTTGTCCCTGCGAAGCACTATTGTAATTTTTGATATCGCATGGTCATCATCACAGTTCTCATTAATGAATTTAATCAGTTGGAACTGTTTTATATTTGCGGTATTGTTCATGAAAGTCATGATGATATATTATTTTTATGAATATTTAAGTTTAATGTGGTTTGAAGAAGTGACACTCTTTAAACGGAGAAATGATGTGGTTAATGCAGATTATTTTTACTTGAGATTTTTCTTTATATCGTCTTTTGCCATTAAATTTATTAAATCAAAAAATTTTATATATTCATAGTTATGTTTTTAATAAAGATTAAAGGTGGATAAATGGAAAAAAGATTAAATGTTCCAATTAAAGATGAAGATTTAAATGAACTGAAAGCTGGAGATGTAGTTTATTTGACAGGCAATATTGTAACTGCAAGGGATCAGGCTCACAAACGCATTATAGAGCAGGGAGCTCCATTGGATATTGAGGGGGCTGCAATTTTCCATGCAGGACCTATCATAACCGAAAATGACGATGGATATGATATGGTGGCAATTGGACCGACCACTTCCATGAGAATGAATCCATATCAAAGTGAAGTCTTGGATATGGGCGTAAAGATTGTGATAGGCAAAGGTGGGATGGATGATAACGTTCGTGAGGCATTGATTCGAAACGAGGCTTTATATGTTGTTGCTACCGGCGGGTGTGCTGCTTTATATGTTGATGCAGTTGAAGAGATTGAAAGTGTCGACTGGCTGGACTTGGGCATGCCTGAAGCAATGTGGAATTTGAAAGTGAAGGATTTCGGACCGCTTATTGTTGCAATGGATAGTGAAGGTAATAGTTTATATGATTAATTTCAATAATAATACTTATATATTAGATTAGTTTATAGTATATTTTAAATTATTCTTATTTGTATGATATAATTTGAGGAAGTGAAATTTATGGCGGATATTAGTGAACTTGCTGAGAAAAAATTAAAATCAAGAATGGCAAAAATTAGAAAATCCAACAGGGAACCTGAAGAAAAAGAGAAATTTTCAGAAAAATTGGGAGTCTCTTTAGAAATCGAATTCCAAAATAAAAATCCGGATAAGCTTACCGATGGAATTACCATTATCACAGACCCTAACGGTAAAGTATTGTTTGCAGATTATTTCTATGGAATTCCTGAAGATGAAGAATATACCAATGTTGAGATTACAGAAAAACAATTAAAGTCCATCATTGAATTCTTTGATGATTTCAAATTGGAATTGGATGATTCTGATTAGATGATAGTTAATAATTCTTTAGAAGAAGTCAAAAAAAGGGAAACTGCTTTATCCGTTATCAAGGACATCGTTGAAAATAGAGGCAGGTCTTTTTTATTTGATTTAACCGGATTGTCCGGAGGATTTATTGCAAGTCCTTCTGAAATTAGTCTTTTGGAAACCTATGTGGGTCCGGCGATTTTTGAAGATGCACTTCAGGATGTGGGAATATCCCATATGGGTGGCGAAAAAGTTCTGCCATTGAATAGAACTTCTTCAGGAATATTGGCCACTATTTTAACTTTAGTTCAGAAAGATTCTCATGTAGTGCATTATCTTGCGAAATTGCCTGCTCATCCATCAATACCTCGCAGTTGCAGTTTGGTGGGTGCAAATTACACCGAAACTGACATTTTTGAGGAGTTTTCAATACCTGAAAATACTTCATTGGTTGTAATTACCGGTTCTACAATGGACCATGAAGTGATTGATGAAGATGAATTCAAGCAGGTAATTGAAATGGCACATGAAAAAAACATTCCTGTCATGGTCGACGATGCATCTGGAGCGAGACTCAGAACAGTTGTATTCGGCCAGGCAAAGGCATGCGATTTGGGAGCGGATATTGCAATTACAAGCACCGACAAATTAATGCCAGGTCCAAGAGGCGGACTTATGGCCGGTCGCAGGGACTTGATTGATGAGATAAAAGTTAAGGTCAATCAATTCGGTCTTGAGGCACAGCCCCCTGCTGTTCTTGCCATGCTGAATGGTATTAGGAATTTCAATGAAGATAATCTGATTAATAGTTTTACCAGAAAGGATCAGCTGTTTGAGCTTTTGTCTTCAACTTTTAATAATTTTAAAAAGACACCAACAGGGGTCATGATCACTCCAGAAGATTTGTCAGGTGAAATTAAAGTTTCTCATAATTTGTCAGATAATGATTTGGCATTCATATTTTCATTTATTTTGTTAAGGGAGTATGGAATCATTACCATTCCTGCTGTCGGAATGCCGGGTGCATCTGCTACAATAAGATTCGATTTATCAACAAGTGATGCATTCAATTTAGATTTAGATGAATTATCAAAAAAAATAGAATCTTCATTTGAAATGTTGCTTGATGTAATAACAAATGAAGAAAAATGCAGAGAGATTGTATTTAGTTTTTAATAATGCATTCTCCAGAAATTACTTTTTCAAGGGTTCCGTCAATTTTTTCAACAATCAACGCACCTTCTTTTGAGATGCCGATTACGTAAGCATCATAATATTTATTGAAAGGTTTTCTAACTTCCACGATTTTGCCGATAGTATATGAACGTTTTCTCCATTCCTTAAGAATCTTTTCATATCCTTCATGGTTAAAAAGTTCACTGATTTTTTCAAATTCCTCTAAAAAGATTCTTATTAGAATGTTTTCATCGACTTCTCTGCCAAGTTCTTTTTTAAGGGTTGCAGTTCCGTCCCGTAACTCTTCGGGCAGTTGTCCAAGGTCTATGTTTGCATCAATGCCCACGCCGATTATCACATTTTCGACAGTATTGAATTTTGCCACAGCTTCGGTCAGTATTCCGCAAACTTTTTTGTCATTTATGATGATGTCGTTTGGCCATTTGATTTCAGGATTTTCAATGCCTATCCTTTCAAGGGTTTCTGCAACGGCAACGCCGGTTGCTAAAGTTATAAGTGGAAGTTTGGAGTGATCAACATCGGGGGCCAATATGATTGATAGCCATACTCCGCCCAATGGGGATGCCCAGGATTTTCCGGATCTTCCTCTTGCCGAGCTTTGCTTTTCTGAAATAACTACGCTTCCGTTTTCAACACCGGTTTGGGATAAGAATTTGGCAATGGTATTTGTTGAGGTAACCTCCTTGTAAATGTAGAGGTTTTTCCCAACATATTTAGTGTCCAAATCCTTTGAGATTTCACTAGCTTTAATATGTTCAGTTTTGCCCTTGCCGATTTCTTTAACCAAACCTGCAAAATCATGAATGTTGGTGTCTTGGAGCTCATCAATTGTTTCTTGAGAAAGTTTCCCTTCTTTTTTCAACAATCTGATTATTTCATGTTTCATTATGGTCTCCAAGGAGAATTATTTTTTCTGCATCTGTTGAGTTTTGGCATCAGTCAAATAACTTCCCATTGCAGCAGAAATTGCAGCAATCTTTTTAGCAGGCATGAATGTTGATTTCAATTTGTTTACATATTCCAAATCTTCTGCAATAACATTCACCATCTCTTCTTCAATTCCTTTTTTATATGTGTCGATGAAATGGGTATTCAAATCGCCGGAAATGAAATTGGAATTTCTTAAAACTGCTTTATGGAACGGAATTGTAGTTTTAACGCCCAAAATGATGTATTCGCTCAATGCTCTTTTCATTCTGTTGATGGCATCGTTTCTGTTTCTTCCGTATGTGATTAATTTTGAAATCATTGAATCATAAAATGTCGGAATGGTATAATTCATGTAGACTCCACTGTCTAAACGTACGCCAGGTCCTCCAGGAGATCTGTAACCTGTAATTTTACCAGGGTTTGGTGAAAAGTCATTAAGAGGATCTTCTGCATTGATACGGCATTCAATTGCATGACCGTTTACTTTAATGTCTTTTTGATCGTAGGTCAGCTCATCACCGTTGGCAATTTTGATTTGTTCTTTGATTAAATCGGTATTGGTAACCAATTCGGTAATTGGATGTTCTACCTGGATACGGGTATTCATTTCAAGGAAATAGTATTCGCCGTTGTCATATAAGAACTCAACGGTTCCTGCACTTTTGTATCCGATGTATTCGGCAGCTTTAACGGCACTTCCACCCATTTGCTCCCTTAATTCTTCAGTCATAATTGGTGAAGGAGCTTCCTCCAGGAGTTTTTGATGTCTTCTTTGAATTGAACATTCCCTGTCAGCCACGTGTATGACGTTTCCGTGTTCATCAGCCAAAAGCTGGAATTCAATGTGGCGTGGCTTTTCGAGATATTTTTCAATAAATACTGTTGAATCGCCGAAGTTGGTTGAAGCAACAGATTGTGTGGATTCAATTGCGCGTACAAGTTCTTCCTCTTCATATACTGCACGCATTCCGATTCCTCCACCACCTGCTGAAGCCTTTACAATAACCGGATATCCAATTTGGCGGGCTATTTCTTTAGCCTCTTCAACATCAGTTATGCCTTCAGGGGTTCCTTCAATGACTGGGACTCCCGCTTTTTTCATGAGGGCTTTGGAGGTAATTTTGTCCCCCATCTTGTTGATTACATCTCCACTTGGTCCTATTAATTTAATTCCATTTTTTTCACATTCTTCACCAAATTTAGCGTTTTCAGCTAAAAATCCATAACCTGGGTGAATCGCATCCACACCGGATTCAATTGCGATATCCATGATTTTTTCAATGTTTAAGTAAGATTGTGCAGGTGAAGGATTTCCCAATGGATAACTTTCATCAGCATAATTTGTATAAAGTGAAGTTTTATCTGCATCAGAGTAAATAGCTACACTTTTAATGTCAAGTTCACGACAAGCACGCATTACTCTAATTGCTATTTCTCCCCTATTTGCGATTAATATTTTTTCAAACATTCGAAACCTCTCAATATTTTTTTATTATGTATAATTATATATTACATGATATATTAAATATTTGTTTAGATGAAAAAAATTACCCGTAAAAAACATTTAGAAATGAGACTTCAGTCAATTCCGTCTCACCCAAATCCTAAAGTTGGTCTTGAGCAATATTCAACTCCATCGGTTATTGCCTCTGATTTAGTTTGGAATGCCTTTGCCTTGGGAGATATTGAAAACAAAAATGTCATTGATTTGGGATGCGGTACTGGAGTTTTTGCAATTGCTTCTGCATTGATGGGTGCAAATTCATCAATTGGTATAGATATTGATGAGGAATCCATTAATTTGGCAGAAGATATTAAGGATAAATTAAAGATTGACAATTTAAAGTTCATTGTTGGTGACATATGTGATTTTGATGAACCTTTAAATGCAGATACTGTTTTTCAAAATCCTCCCTTTGGTTCTCAGAAAAACGCCCAATCTGGTGCAGATTTAAAATTTATTCAAAAGGCAATCGATCTGGAATGCGATGTTTTATACTCATTTCACATGGCTTCAACCGAAGAGTTTTTAATGAAATACTATGGAGACAATAATTTGGAAATTACTCATATATTCAGGTATAGTTTTCCAATCCCTAGAATTTATGATTTTCACACAAAAGAAAAGCAAAATGTTAATGTAATTGTTATTCGGGCAAATTTAAAATAAATTAAAAATTTAAAAATTCTCATTTTTTTATCAAAAAAACAATACCTTTATATAGTGGATAGCATATATATCATATTAATATATTCTCTGAGTATAAAAAAGTTGGTAGCATATAAGAGCTACGGATATTATAACTGATATAATATTTTGTAAATGTGTAAGTCTATTTAGTGATAGCTATGTAAATGTAGGGTAATCTTTATATAGTTTACATGCCAAATGTATTACTAATGTATAAAGATGAGCTATCTATATTTATTCCAAACTCATTTCTTTCTGAGTCTAAAGATCTTAAAATCCGTACTTATAAAGTAGGGATTATTGGTAGAGCTTTAGCTATTTTTCAAGCAGATAATGTGGTTATTTATAAGGATAACCATGATAAAAATGAAAATGGGGAAGAGGATGGAGCGTTTATTGCTGAAGTTTTAAATTATATGAATACTCCTCAGTATTTGAGGAAACAAGCTATTCCTATAAAAGCCGAACTTAAGCATGTCGGTATCCTTCCACCACTTAGGACTCCTCATCATCCTGTTAATAGTCAACCAGACGTGGGGGATTATAGACAAGGGTTCACTGTTAAGAGAAATAAGAAAGGAACTTTTGTTGATATTGGTATGGATAAACTTGCATTCTGTAAAGAGCAACTTACTGTCAAAAAGATTTTTGACTTTAAGATTACTAAAATAGCTAAGAAAGAAGTAATTGTCACACCTGATAAACCAGATGACGTTTACTGGGGATATAATGTTATATCCTCTAATAAGAGTCTTAAAAATAGCTTAAAATTAATTAAACCTGATCTTGTTGTTGAAACAACAAGGTATGGAGATTATATTGATTCTATTTTTGATGAATTAAAGCATAAAGTAGATGAATGTAAAAGTATTGCTATTTTATTTGGTGGCCCTTATTCTTCAATTGCAGAAGATGTTTCAAATCCTAACTGGGATTTATATAAAGTAAATACCCTTCCTGGACAGGGAACTGAAACTGTGAGAACTGAAGAGGCTGTTGGCGCTACACTTTCTTTATTTAACTTTATGAGATTTTAATTCTCTTTAAATTATTAGTTTTACACTACTAATAGATTACTTGCTCAACTTTTTATACATGAATATTTTTAGGACTCTCCTAAAAATAAACTTAGCACAGAATGATTTATACATTAAATATGTTCTTGTTTGTGCTTCAATTAGCTTAAACTCAATAGAATATATTGAAATTTGATATTTATCTAGTTACAGACTTGTTTGTAGCTATTTATCATTTCGATGAATTTATTTCATCAAACTCGTTTAATAATCGTTCATTTGATTATTAAATTAAAAAAATTAAAATAATTAAAAAATAAAGGAAAAATATTAATAAGGAGGTTAAATTAAATGGTTAGACATCATCAGCCAAGAAAAGGGTCTGTTGCTTTTAGTCCAAGAAAAAGAGCAGCTAAAGAAACCCCAAGAATAAAATCTTGGCCACAAATCGATGAACCAAAATTACTCGGCCTCGCAGGTTATAAAGTCGGTATGACTCACGCTTTAGTCACTGATACTGATAAAAACTCTCCAACTCAAGGTATGGATGTTTTCACTCCAGTAACTGTATTGGAAGTACCTCCAGTCGTAGTAATGGGAATTAGAGCTTATGAAAAAACTTCTCGTGGTTTGAAAGTAATCACCGAAGTACTTGCAGACAATTTAGATCAAGAACTTTCAAGGAAGATTTCTCTTCCAAAAGAATACAATAAATCTGAAGCTATTGCAAAAATACAAGGTGCATTAGAAAACACAGAAGAAATTAGAGTCTTAGTACACACAAATCCAAAAGTAACTAGCGTACCTAAGAAAAAACCGGATATATTTGAATGTGGAATCGGTGGAGCAAATCCTGAAGAAAAATTAAATACCGCATTAGAATTATTAGGTAATGAAGTAAAAGCTAGTGAAATCTTCAATGAAGGCGAATTTGTTGATGCAATTGCAACTACAAAAGGAAAAGGATTCCAAGGTGTAGTAAAAAGATGGGGAATTAGAATTCAATACGGTAAAGCTGTAAGGGCAGGTAAAGGTAGACACGTCGGTTCTATTGGTCCTTGGACTCCAAGAAGAACCATGTGGACTGTAGCTCAAGCAGGTCAAATGGGTTACCACAAAAGAACTGAATTCAACAAAAGGATTTTAAAAATCGCATCAGCTGATGAGGTTGATGAAATCAACCCAGACGGCGGATTTGTAAAATACGGACTTGTCAAAAACGATTATGTCTTAGTTAAAGGTTCCTTACCAGGTCCTTCCAAAAGATTAGTAATCTTAAGACAACCTATTAGACCTAATAAGAAAACTGAGGATATACCTCAAATAAACTACATAAGTACAAAATCTAAACAAGGGGTATAATCATGAAAGTTAATGTTTATTCTATTAATGGTGAAGTCAAGGAAGATATTGAACTTCCAGCTATTTTTGATGAAGTATATAGACCAGATTTAATCAAAAGAGCTGTACTTTCTGCACAATCTGCTAGAGTACAACCATGGGGTAATGACCCAATGGCAGGTAAAAGAACTTCCGCTAAAGGATGGGGTTCAGGTAGAGGTACTGCAAGAGTACCAAGGATTAAAAATGGTTCCAAAGCAGCTTTTGTACCAATGGCTATTGGTGGTAGACAAGCACATCCTACTAGAGCTGAAAAAAATCATCACGAAAAAATCAACATAAAAGAAAGAAGATTTGCTATCAGATCTGCTGTTGCAGCAACCGTCAACAAAGAGCTTGTTGAAAACAGAGGTCACAAAGTGGATGATTTAGACCAAGTTCCTATTATTGTTGAAGATGATATCGAAGAAGTAAAAACTGCTAAACAAACTCGTGAAATTTTCCAAAGCTTAGGAGTTTACGATGATATCATTCGTGCAAAAGAAGGTAAAAGAATAAGAGCTGGTAGAGGTAAAACAAGAGGAAGAAAATACAAAAAAGTAAAAGGACCTCTCGTTGTAGTCGGTGAAGATAAAGGAATTTCCTTAGGTGCAAGAAACCACGCTGGTGTAGATGTTGTGGTTGTTGAAAACTTAAATGCTGAATTATTGGCACCAGGTACTCACCCAGGAAGACTCACTATTTACACTAAATCAGCCGTTGAAAAGTTAGGAGGTTTATTCCAATAATATTGGATAAAAAGGTGATATTATGGATTCATATTCAGTTATTATTAAACCTCATGTTACTGAAAAAACCATGAACTTAATCGATTTAAATAATGAAATCGCTTTTGTTGTAAATCGTAAAGCTAACAAAAAACAAATCAAATACGCTTTTGAAGATTTATACGAAGAAAAAGTAGAAAGAGTTAACACTCACATTACTACTAAAGGTGTAAAAGTAGCATATATCAAACTTGTTGAAGAAGAAATGGCAGAAGAAATCGCTGTCAGATTAGGAGTATTCTAAGGAGGAATGAAATATGGGTAAACGATTAATCCATCAAAGAAGAGGAAGAGGAACTCCTGCTCACCGTGTTGCTTCTCATCGTTTTAAAGATAAAATCAGATACAGATCTTACGATGCATTAGAAAAAGAAGGAAGTATTAAAGGAAAAGTTATTGATATTGTTCACGACCCAGCAAGAACAGCTCCTATTGCAGAAGTCAAATTCGAAAATGGTGAAAAGAAATATATCTTAGCACCTGAAAGCATTCAGATTGACGATGAAATTGAATGCGGTATTTCTGCTCCTATTAAATTCGGTAATACTTTGCCACTTGCTGAAATTCCTGAAGGTACTCCAATTTATGATATCGAAAACACTCCTGGAGACGGAGGTCGTTTTGTAAGATCTTCTGGAACTTACGCAAATGTTGTTACTCATGACGCTAACCAAACTGTTGTCGAATTACCATCAGGGGAATTAAAATACTTAAATCCTAACTGCCGTGCTAGTATCGGTGTAGTAGCTGGTGGAGGAAGAAAAGATAAACCATTCCTTAAAGCAGGTAAAAGATGGCATGCTTATAAAGCTAAAGGTAAGAAATTCATGACTGTAAGAGGAGTAGCTATGAATGCTGTTGATCACCCTCATGGGGGAGGTAACAGACAACATCCTGGTCGTCCAACCACTGTTTCAAGACATGCACCACCAGGAAGAAAAGTTGGTTCAATTGCAGCTAAAAGAACAGGTTTAAAAAGATAGATAGAGGGTGTTTCATTGGCAAGAAAAGTATTTAAATATAAAGGTTATACTCTTGAAGAGCTTCAGGACATGTCTTTAGAGGAAGTAATGGAATTACTCCCTGCAAGACAAAGAAGATCTTTAAAAAGAGGATTCTTACCAAGACAACAAATTGTTTTGGATAAAATGAGAAAATTGAATAAAGAAGGAACTAAAGATGGTCGTCCTGTTGTAGTAAGGACCCATTGTAGAGACATGATTGTTATACCTGAAATGGTCGGAACCACTTTCGGTATTTATGATGGTCAAAATTTTGTAGAAGTTACCATTGCTCCTGAAATGATTGGACATTACTTTGGTGAATATGCACCAACTAGAAAAAGAGTTCAACACGGAGACCCAGGTATGGGTGCTACAAGATCATCCATGTTTGTACCACTTAAATAAGGAGATTAGAACATGGCTAACAAATATGCTTATAATAAAGAAGTTGATGAAGCAAAAACTGCTCGTGCTATGGCAAAATCTCTTAAGATTTCTCCTAAGCACAGTGTTGAAATTTGCAGTGCAATCAGAGGAATGGAAGTAGGAAAAGCTAAAGCTTACTTAGAAGATGTAATTGAAATGAAAAAATCCGTTCCTTTCAAAAGACACAACAAAAAAGTTGGTCACAGGAAAGGACAAGAAGGATGGGCTGCTGGAAGATATCCTGTAAAAGCTGCAGAACAAATATTGAAAGTTTTAGAAAATGCTGAAGCTAATGCAGAATACAAAGGTATGGACACTGAAAAATTATTCATTGAACATATTTCCTCCCACAGAGGAGTAGTAATTCCAGGTTACATCCCAAGGGCATTCGGTAGAATGACTCCATTCAATACACCTACTACTCATATTCAAATCGTATTACAGGAGGCTAACTAATGATAGAAAAAGATTTCGTTCAAGAAGGCCTTAGAAGAACTAGAATTGATGAATACTTAGAAAAAGAACTTGAAAGAGCTGGATACGGTGGTATGGAAGTTCAAATTACACCTTTAGGTACCATGGTTATTGTCTATGCAGAAAGACCTGGTATGGTTATCGGTAGAGGTGGTAAAAATGTTAGAGCTATTACCAATACTCTTAAAACCGAATTCGGTTTAGAAAATCCACAAATTGAAGTTAAAGAAGTTGACGTTCCTGAACTCAACCCTAAAATCATGGCATACAAAATCTCTAACATGTTACAAAGAGGTATGCATTTCAGAAGAGTAGCTTACTCTACCATTCGCAGAATTATGGGTGCTGGAGCTCAAGGTGTTGAAGTCACTATTTCTGGTAAAATCAGAGGTTCTAGGTCTGCTGTAGCTAAATTTGTTGAAGGATACATCAAAAAATGTGGAGAACCTTCAATCAGATTAGTTGAAGAAGGTTTTGCTACTGCTGAATTAAAACCTGGTGTATTAGGTATTTATGTAAGAATTATGCCTCCAGAAACTGTATTGCCTGATTCAGTCGAAATTCTTCCTCCTAAAATGACTATTGAAGAAGACGGAGAAGTCATTGAAGAAGAAATCGATGTTGAAACTGAAGAAATCATCGAAGAAGAAGAGATTATCGAGGATGTTGAAGATCTCGACGAATTAGAAGAAGTTGTTGAAGAAGAATCTACTGAAGAAGTAGAAGAAGATGATAGTTAAATAATTAAATTTGATTATCTAAAAGAGTTGGAACAATGGCGATTTTAAGAAGTAAAGAAATTTGGGACATGGAAGTTGATGAGATTCAAGACAAATTAGTTGAACTCAGAACTGAATTATCCAAAAATGTTTCTAAAAATGCAGCTGCAGGGGTTGTTGAAAACCCTGGAAAAATTAGAGAATTAAAAAGAACAATTGCTCGTGTTCTTACAATATTGAATGAAAAACAGAAGGAGAATTAAATGTCAAAAATCTGTGATGTATGTGGGCTTCCTGAAGAACTTTGTGTTTGTGAAGAAATTGCACGTGAAGTTCA